>JAYUHS010000058.1:0-5920 GCA_043766715.1 Luteolibacter sp. | reverse complement strand
CCGGAGAGTTCGCCAGTGGGGTGATTGACCGTCGAGATGACGATCCGCACTTCGCCATTATTGAGCGCGGTGAGGTCGGCAGGCTGCATGTTCCAAGTATAGCCGCCGTCGGAGGTGCGGAGGGCGGGGTAATTTTTATCTTGGGCACCGAGGTCGAAGATGGCTTGGTCGGTGCTATTATAAATTTTCTTCGAAATCACGCCGGAGGTGAGGCCGGAGTAGTCGAGCTGGAGGATGGCGGTGCTGCCGCTGACCCTCAGGAATGAGCCGCCGGTGCCGGTGATGTTGCTGAGGCCGGCAGCGCCTTGGAGATTCGTCACGTAGAGGGTGCCGGGGATGGTGGTGGTGGGTGGATGGTCCCATGGGGAAATATAATTGCCCGGGATCACTCCGCCGAGAGTGGGCGCGGCGGGTCCACTGCCGTCGGCAAGTGGGCTGGCGGTGTTTCCGGTGGGATCGAGGAACCACGCGACAGACAGGTGATTTCCTGATCCGCTGGAGCCGGTGTTATGCAGGGCCTCGATGTAATATTTCTCGCCGCCGACGAGCGATAGCCACTGGGATTTTTGGTTAGGTTGGCTGTTCCAAGTCCGCGCGGCGGTCCCAGCTGGACCGGTGACGCTGGCGCGGCGGACCTTGTTCATGGCCTCGGAATCATTGGAAATCCAAAGCTCTGCGTTGTTGCTCGCAGCGATCCAGAAGTAATAATTTCCAGTGACGGGTGGGATGAAATAGCCGCGCAGGCGTTCGCCGGTGTTGGGGCCGTAGGTGGTGACATTATCCTCCGCGCTGGAAACGGAGTTGCTGGTGTTAGGGGTGCTTGTCCATGGGACATTAGCTATATCTGCTCCAGCGACCCCGGTGGTCCAGAGGTCGCGGGTCAATTGATTACCCACGGCTTTGACTTCCAAAGTCATGACCGCGCTGCTGGAGCCCGTGGGATTTGTGGTGGTGATCGTAAACTGATAGGTCCCGGCGGAAGGTGGCGTGCCGGTTAGGACGCCGCCGAGTAGTGACAGCCACGGGGGTAGGCCGCTGGCGGAAATGGTGCCGCCGTTGCTACTGGTGAGCGGGATGCTGACGGCTCCGTTTCCAAGAATGACCACGGGATGGACGGGGCTGGTCAAGGCTGGCTCTCCTGCGGGCTTATTTCCGGCTAACGGCGTCGTGCCAGTGGTGGTCGGGAACAGGCGGTTCGTCGGGATGATTTGCCGCGCTTGATCTTCGCTATACCATGAGAGGTGCGCTTCGGAGGAACCGGTTGTTTCATATTGCTCTAGCTTGAGATCATAAAGAACCCCGGCTTGGAGATTGATAGAGGCGGTTGTTTCGCTGGTGGCATCCGCCCATTTGTCGATGATGAGTTGTTGATTCACCCATAACTTCGCGCCTTGGTTGGCCTTGATGATGAAGTAATAAGTTTCGGAATACTGCGGCAAAACTTGGCCGGTCCAGCGGGACGAAAAATTGTTGTGAAAGATCGCTGGGTCCGGCGAACCGGTGAGCCAATCGCCATTTCCAAAATTCGGCTCGACGTCTGACTGAGTGCGGGTTGCCGGGGCGGTGAAGGTGGGGTTGTTATAGTAATTTGCGTTCCAGACGTTGTTTGCGGTGTCGGCTGTGGTCGAGATGTTATCTTTCCAGATAGCAGCATCAGAAATTTTTGAGAACGCTCCGCCAGCGATCCGCCATTGGATTTTACATTTGGCGGAGCCGGTGGTTTCTACGAACTCGAGCCGGATCGGGTAGCGCTTGTCTGGACTCGCTGGGGCTACCAGTGCAATGGCAGCACTGGTCTTGTAACTGCCGGTGGCGGCGCTGCTCCAACCGTTTTCAAGTATTTGTTGGAAGCCATTACCCGTGCCGTAGTCGATGAGTAATCGTGCTTTATCATCTGCATCTAGCCGGAAGAAATAATTTCCGCTAGCTGCGGGTGAGAGGAAGCCGTCCCATGCGACGGAGTAGTTATCTGCATTGATATAGGTGTTTCCACTGGGGGTGCCGTGGCCCCAAGTATAATCGATTAGCGGTGCTGGACGAGTAACAGATGAAGTAAAGCCTGCGAGGTTGACGGTGCCGGAGGTGGGATTTGGTAAGGCTGTGCCGGTGATGGGAAAAGTGAATGAGACATCAGAAGAGGTAGCGCTGATGGTATAGGGACGGAGTGTATTAAAGGGAGCGGTGTTGAGATTGCTAGAGGTAAACTGGAGTGTAACCACATTTCCGATGGTGAATGGAATCGCGGGGGTCCCCGAAGTGTTATAAGTGACGGTGACGGTGCCACTGGTGGTGCTGGCTGGCGTGCGAGTGTAGCTGTAAGTCGCTGCGACAAGTTCACCGAAGTTGAGCGGGCTGGTGTAGGTGGTGCTGGAACCCGGGTAGTAATTTCCGGTGAGCCCGGTTCCCGTGGCGTTGTTAGTCGGATAGACGGTAATGCCAGCGCTACTCGGATTTCCAAGATCGTAGTTTCCCACCGCTTCGGATGACTCAGGTGGTTTGGCGGCGACGAGGACCGTGCGGCTGCCGGTCCGGCTTGGGTTAAAAAGTGGGGTGATCTTGATGTCGAGCGAGTTAACTCCAGCGGGAAATGTCACCGCCGTGGGCAGGGCGATGTAATCAACACCCGCAGTGGCGCTGCCGGTGATGGTAAGCGGCACCGTGACCGGGCCGATCTGCTGGTGGCCAGAGCGGATGATGCGGATGATGGCGAAATCGCTCGCGGGAGCCGCACTGTCAGGCGGCTGAGTTGCAGATAGATCGATCGCTTGGAGAGTGAGAGTGTTTTGTTGCTGAAGGTTGGCGGAGAGGGAGGTGTGGTCGAACCCGGTTTGCAGGCCGATGGGTATTCCCATCGAGTAACCGAGCACAAACTTCGCCCAGTCGCTGACTTGGTCGCCTTGGCTGGCCTGATCGGTGACGGTGAGGTGGAAAAAATTTCCCGCGATTTTTGGAACGAGGAGTGTTTTGTCTAACCCATTCCCGACCACGCTGGGAAGTGTCCCTCTTGCCCAAGCATCCACCAAGTTAGAGCTGCTTTCCACCGAGTAGAGTTTTCCGGGAACGGTCGGGAAGGTGAGCGAAAGGGTGGATGGATTGCCTACCACGTCGGGTGGGTGGAAATCTGGATCGGTCGGCAGTTTCTTAAAAGGATTGGTCCCGGCGATGAACTCAGCGCGGTTTTTCACGCCGTCGCCATCCGCGTCCTGTTCCAGCCAGCCGAGATAGGGCGCTTGTTCGTTCATTTGTGCGTCGAGCACGCCATATTTTTGTTTCCAGACCTCGCGGTTGATTTCCAAGTCCACTTGCGCGTTCGAATGCGTGACGTGGCCAAATAATGTGGCGAGGAAAATGGCTAGAATCCCGTGCACGCGCCGGGTGCGAAACGGATGGATGCTTGAGGACATGGGCTGGGACGGTTGAAGGAGACGATCAAATACAACTTGAAAGCAGATCAATGGTGGCCACTTGGAGATGGGAAATGACTTCGATGCGGTCTTTCGGTTGCCATATGATCCCAGACTTCACTGGCTATTTCTTCAGCCGATGAATTTCAAAATTCATATTTCAACCGCCAGTGTGACCCTTCATCAAGTGAATTTTCGTCCTCATGAAGTCAAACGTAAATCCCACGATTAGAGGGAGTCTGGTGCGTTTTGAGAGGGCACAATCCTGTAATATAAAATAAAACAATAGTTGCTAAACCGTTTTCTGCAAGCCTACACACACTTCGATTGAGCGGCGAAAGTTTGTTAAATCGCTCTTTGTTCGATCCGTGACGCCATGATCTGACGAAGTGTTGCATCATCATGGCGTCAATAGAATCGAATCAAATGGACATTTACGTGGGCAATCTGCCCTACACTGCTACTGAAGGAGACGTCTCCGGCCTCTTCGCCGCTTTTGGACCTGTTGAACGGGTCAAAATCATCACCGACCGCGAAACCGGGCAATCCAAGGGATTTGCTTTCGTGACTTTGGGTGACCAATCCCAGTTGAATGCAGCCATCGAGGCGCTCAACGATTATGACTACAACGGTCGGGCACTCCGCGTGAATGCTTCCGAGCCTAAAGAGTCCCGCCCAAGTGGTGGCGGCGGCGGCTACGGTGGTGGCGGCGGCGGTGGTGGCGGATATGGCGGCGGCGGTGGTGGTGGCGGCGGCTATAAAGGCGGCGGCGGTGGCGGCTACAAGGGCGGTGGCGGCGGCGGTGATCGCCGTGGCGGCGGCGGTGGCGGCGGCGGTGGCGGCGGCGGTGGTCGCTGGTAATCCGGCGTTTCCCTCACAACGTTTTTTTAAAAACACCCGACTCTCCTTGTTGAGAGTCGGGTGTTTCTTTTTCGAGTCGGCTGGGTGGCGTCTGCTCCGCGTGGAATGAATCGGAGATCACTCAGTGGGAGCGTCAAATTGCTGGAACGTATTGGTATAGTAGTTGTCGAAGAATCCCACGACTTTCCATGCCACGAATCCAAGGATGAAAACATACAGGACTTTCGGGACCATCATTGAGGCGGTGCGGGCGCTTGATTCGGCATCGATTTGAAATTTTTTCGACCACCGGGCGAGGTCGGTATCCAGAGTCCCAGCCTCCTCGCCGGTGCTGTAGGATCGAGCGAAGGCCTTAGGGAAAGCGTCGTCCGCTACCAGATGCGGGCCAAGAGCCTCGCCTGCTATTGCGGCCTTGACCAAGGCCACCCCCGCCGCACGGATCACGCCGCTTTGTGAGGCATGGGAGGATAATTGGGCGGTCTCGCTCATCGAGATCCCGGCAAGGAGGCAGGAGTGGTAAACTTTACAAAATCTCGCCATCGCCATGTTCTTTCTCGCCGCGCCGATCCATGGAATGCGGTTGAGCAGCCGGTCGATTCCGGGTTTTTCTGGAGCCATTCGCAACACTGTGCGGGCGGCAGTAAAGAGGGCGAAACCCGCAACATAAACGATCAGCAAGGTCACGAGAAATCCCCCAGCAATCGCCCCCACGCTCTGATCACCTTTCATCAATGCCGTCGGCACCGTGGCGATGACGATTCCGAGGTGAAGCACTATCAGCGGATAGATCATGCTTTGCACGGCTTCCCGGTGGGCGGAAGCGATCATTCCGAAGTAGTCCGCCAGATGCTGGAATGCGGGCGCCAGTTTCCCGCCACGTTCGCCAGCACCGATGATGTTGCGCTCTAGCTCAGTGATGGCCGAGGTGTCTTGACCGAAAGACGAAGTGATGGACCCGCCCGCCTCAAGCCCGTCATTGAGGTTCTTCAATAATGCCGCTTGGGCAGGTGGCAGCTTCGTATCCATCAGAACCGCTGCCGCCCTACGAATGTCGAATCCCGCCTCCAGTAGCTTGGCCATTTCCGAGTAGAAAAGGTGCTTGTGCGTAGCGTTCGAGGTCATGGCTTACTCCACAGCTAGTCGTTTCGGCCGCGGGAACCAAGTTTCATCTCAGAGAATCGGAAGGCGTTGCCAGAGATAATGAGGGTGACGAAAAACAAGAACTTGAGATTCCTCAACGCCTCTGGTTACGCGGTTTTTGATCTTTCGCCTCGCCCAAACAGCCTTTCATCGATTTGTCGCGACTGTCCACTTCGGTGGACGGGGACTTAACAAGCCCAAGTAAGAGCGGTCGGCAATGACCGCAAACATTGCCGCCAAACCGACTGAAATGAGGTAGGATCTTAGTCCTCCTCTTCCTTTGCGTCCTTGCGCCTTTGCGCGAGTCACTCTTAAGTTGGCCTCTGAGGTGAAAGTGCGGGTGGCTGGGATCTTCTGTTCGGAGCGGGGGATCATCTCGAGATTGGCGAATGAGTCGTGAAGATTTTCTCGCGCAAAGCCGCAAAGGAAGAAAAGGTTTTGGCGGTGGAAATGGGGGAAGAATTCAAAACGCCAAGTCGCCAAGAACGCCAAGGTTTAAAATCCGAAAATCCAAA
>JAYUHS010000057.1:0-36766 GCA_043766715.1 Luteolibacter sp. | reverse complement strand
GAGGTCGGCGTGGTTTTCGCTGCCGAAGGTGCTGACGCGGTCGAGGCGGTCGTGGCGGAGGATGTCGCGGTCGTTCATGGGGAGATGTTGGATTGGTTATTGTTTGGAGACTGATAGAAATTGTCCGGCGGGATGAGGGACGGCAAGAAACATTGTGTGACGGGATGGGAAATGCGGAGTGGCCGCAAAGGTCATTTTCCTATGAAATCTGCGTAAGAAGTTGGTGGGGAGTGTATTGGAAGCGGGTTTCCGGAAAGTGGGACCTACCCGGTGGCGAAGTGGAACCTACTCGGTGGCTAAGTGGGACCTACTTGGTGACTAAGTGGAACCTACTTGGTGGCTAAGTGGGACCTACTTGGTGGTGAGGTGGGACCTACCCGGTGGCCAAGTGGAACCTACCGGCGGTGAGGTGGGACCTACCCAGTGGCTAAGTGGAACCTACCCAGTGGCTAAGTGGAACCTACCCGGCGGTGAAGTGGGACCTACCCGGTGGCTAAGTGGGACCTACCCGGTGACGAAGTGGAAGTTGCCCAGTGGTATATTGGGAGCTACCCGGTGATGACATGGAAGCGCCCGTTGACTAATTGGGAGCTACTTGGTGATGAATGGGAAGCAAGGCGGCTGCGGGTTGGGGACGACCCAGCGGCCGGGCGAGGCCACTCTTGATCCCATTCCCAGGAATTTCCACCAATCTATCACTTGCTTCTCCAGCCAGAAGGGAGATAGGAGCAGGTTCCAAAATTGCATTCCCACTGCTCCCCACCATGAGAACCCTCTTTCTATTACCACTTCTTGTCAGTTTACCCGCCGCCGCACAAACCGCCGAAGAACCTGAACCAAAGCAACTCGAGGCCCTCGTCGTCACCGGTAAGGCCGAGAGCCTCGTCGGCACGGCGGGCAGTGCGTCCAAAGGGCAAACCAGTAACCGCGAGCTGGTGGAGCGGCCTTATCTGCGGCGGGGAGAAATCCTCGAGTCCATCCCGGGAGTAGTCATCACCCAACATTCTGGCGACGGTAAGGCGAATCAGTATTACGTCCGCGGCTTCAATCTCGACCATGGCACGGATTTCTCGATTTCCATGGACGGCCAACCGGTGAACTTCATCACCCACGCCCATGGCCAAGGTTATGCTGATTTAAATCCGATCATCCCCGAACTGGTCGAGCAACTTGATTACTGGAAAGGACCATTCTACGGCGAAATAGGCGATCTCAGCACTGCCGGGGCTGCAAGGTTCAACTTCTACGACATGCTACCGCAGGGGATCGCCAGCATCGGCATCGGCCAACACAACTATTTCCACGGCCTGCTCGCCGACAGCATTGATCTATCAAATCCCACTGGCGGGGCGAAAGACGCGGTCCTAACGGCACCCAGCACCGACCGCTCGGCGCTGACTTACGCATTTGAATATAACTACTACGACGGCCCGTGGCAGCAGCCGGGTAACTCCCAACGCATCAATGGATTTCTGAAATACTTCAAGGAATCTGGCCCGGACCGCTTCAGCATCACCGCGATGGGCTACGATGGTCGCTGGGATTCTACCGACCAGATTCCTCAGCGCGCCATCGACAGTGGGTTAGTGGATCGTCTGGGAAATCTAGATGACAGCCTAGGCGGGAAATCGAGCCGCTACAGCCTGATGGCCGACTGGGACCACGAGACGGGGAATGGCCGCACCCACGCCGATGTCTATGTAGGTCACTATGATTTTGATCTGTTTTCTAACTTTACTTACTTCCTCGACAATCCAAAGCGGGGCGACCAGTTCGAGCAGCAGGATAACCGGATGTTCGCCGGTGGCGAGGTCACACGTGAGTGGGATCTCGGTGCGAAGGATAAGTTCAAGATCGGCCTGCAAACGCGCAACGACTTTATCAACGGCATCGGACTGTATAACACCGAGAAACGAGACCGTTTCAACACGATCAAAAAAGATGATGTTTATGAAGGCAGCGTGGGGATCTTCGCCACCGGGGAATGGCATGTGAATGATTGGTTCCGGGTGCAGCCTGGCCTGCGTGCCGATGGTTTCCACTTCGACGTCGCAAGCAACGACCCGGCGAACTCGGGCACTGACACGGCGGGCATCGTCAGTCCCAAGCTAAGCCTCATTTTCGGACCATGGGCAGATACGGAATTCTACGTCAATGCGGGCACCGGTTTCCATAGTAACGATGCCCGAGGCGTCACGCTCGGGGTCGATGCGGCAGACCCATTGGTGCGGACCTATGGTTTCGAACTCGGCACGCGGACGGAAGCCATTAGTGATGTAGTGAGTACGCTTTCGTTGTTCTATTTACATAGTGATTCTGAGCTCATTTATGTGGGTGATGCTGGCTCGGCGGAGGCGGGACCTGCTTCCCAGCGCTATGGAATCGAGTGGTCTAACTATTGGCACGCGAACGATTGGCTAGTGGTGGATCACGAAATGACGCTGGCACAAGCACAACTCTTGGACGTGGGTAAGGATGATCATATCCCCGGCGCGGTTCCCTTCGTGATGAATACCGGGATCACTGTGGGCAAGGACGAGGGCTTCTTCGGCAGCCTGCGTTCCCGCTATTTCAGCCCACGGCCATTGATTGAGGATGGTAGTGTGGATTCCCAACCGAATTGGCAGGTAGGCGCACGGGTGGGCTATCGCCAAAAGGATTGGGAGATCGCCGTGGACTGCTTGAACCTGCTAGGACGTAACGACAATGATGTCGAATATTACTACGCATCCCGTCTGCCCGGCGAGGCTGCAGGTGGCGTAGAAGACATCCACTTGCACCCAGCGGAACCGCGGACATTTCGCGTATCCTTGACTCGGAAATTTTGAATCGAGGTGAAGGGCCGGAATCTTCTCTAGGAGGGGGGATTTCCGAATCGCCCAATCCATGAAAAGCCGATGAAAAGCGATTGTGCTAAACGGTCATTCCCCGACGACGAGTTTCTAAAACAACGGCGAAGCCGGGAAAAACAGCCGCTGGGCGACCCACACGATCCCGGTGAGAGCGATCAGTGCGGAACCCAGTGTCTGCACCAGCAAGGTGTATTTCCTAAGCGGCCAGATGAATAGGAAGGCCAAGACAAGGATGGTGAGCTGGGCGAGCTCTACGCCGACATTAAATCCTAACAACGGAGCGACTAACTGCTTACTAGAAAAACCTCGCAGCTTATCCATGAGCATACTGGCGAATCCAAGACCATGGAGCAGGCCGAAACAAAACACGAGGATAAGCCGCTGCTTACCGAGCTGGCGGCTGAGCAAAAGATTCTCAATTCCCACCCAAGCGATGCTCAGCACGATGAGATTCTCCACCCAGATCCCAGCCGGCTGCACCACATGGAAGGCCGCGAGCGCCAGCGTGATCGAGTGCGCCAGCGTAAATACCAGTGACTGCTGCATCAGCGGCTTCCATTTCGGAACCAACAAGAACAACCCGAGGATAAACATAATATGATCCACCGCGATCACATGCCAGAATCCGGACTGCACCCACCCACCGGTCATTGGCTGGTCCACCGGTGCAGATTCCCCGGCATCGGTTTGTTTCAAAAGCATCAAATCGCCGCCGGGCAGGGTGCTGACCACGCTCGCATCTTCACCCTGCTCGGTGAGAATGATCAGCTCCGTTTCCTGTTCCCCGGCCCAGTGGGCACGCAGTTCTCCGGCTCCGGGAATCTCGTCGATGATGATGCGGGTGGTAATCAGTGCGATATCGCCCGCTTCCGGTGGTAACTCGAACGGGTCTTTCTTGAAATCTGGAAACTCGATCCGCCAGTGCACCGGCTTGTTAGCGAAGGTGATTTCGACGAGTTTTCTCAACGTCCTCTCCGTCTCCATCCGGATGCGGGCGAGCTCTTGCGGTGAAGATTTCATCGCCGCCTCGCGACTCATCGGCGGACCACCCGGAATGTTCCGAGTTTCCGGTAGCATGTAGGCGATGTCCATCTCCCCTTCCAGCCACCACTGATGATCGGTTTTGAGAAATTCCAGCTCCACCGTGGCCACTTGGTGGGCCTGAAGCGATGAGGTGAAACTGGCGAGAATGAATAGACAGGCGAGAAAACGGGCGAGTTTCATGCGGTGGGGAACTTGCGGCGATGCTGAGGGACGGGCCAACCGCTTGACCACCCATAACCACCGATCCTCGACTGATTCGGGGTTTCCAGCCCGGAAATTTCCGAAAACTCGCCGCTTTACAAGGTTCGAGGGGACACCCATGTTCTCCCGCCCATGACTTTCGCTGTTATCAACTGGCTCAACATCAGCATCAATCTCCTGCTAGTGATCTTCGTGATCGTCTGCCTGCTGATGACCTTGATCATCCTGATGCAACGCCCAAAACAAGAAGGCCTCGGTGCGGCATTCGGCGGCGGCGTGACGGACCAAGTCTTCGGCGCTCGCACCACCAACGTCCTCCAGCGCGGCACGGTGTATCTCGGATCGCTGTTTTTCATCCTTTCCCTCGCCCTTGCCGTCCTGATCGGTCAAAAAAATAAGACTTTCAGCACCGTCACCAAGGCAGACACCGCCGCCAAGGTGGAAGCTGCCAAGACCGCGATCAAGCCGGTCCAGGAAACTCCTAAGACTCTCACCGAGCAGCTACCGCCCGCCGAACCGATCCCTGTGGAGACTCCGGTGCCCGCTGAAATTCCTGCCGATGCACCGAAGGAAGTGCCCCCAGCGCTGAAAGTCCCGCCTGCGGTGCTCGAGTCCACTGCCCCCGTCGCACCCGAGACTCCTGCGGAAACAGAAACTCCGAAGGAAACAGAAACTCCGAAGGACAAGTAATTCGGTCTCCGGCGCTTTCACCGCGTGATCGAGATCCTCCCCGAAAATCCCGATTCCCCAGTGTGGGCAAGGGAAGATGCTTTCCCAGATTCTCCCGAAGGTTGGGGTTGGGTTGATTCCAAGAAAAAATTGCACCCCTGCGACTCGCTCGCAGCACTCACCACAGCGATCCGGGATGACCGGGATGCCAACGTGACTCTCGTCTGGGCACCGGACCGTCGTAGGATGATCATACCGGAGGAGCTCGCAGGGATGGGCGATGCACTCCGCACCGCACGCACGCGCTGGGTTCGCGATGATTTAAATAGTGCGGTCGAGAGGCTGCGGTGGTTTGGCTTGGTGCTGGCTGGGTTGAGCGCGTATTCGTTCTACACGGGGTTTGCTAGAAATGGGCAAATCGCCGATCTTTTTCAACGTTTGCAACTCGCCCTGAGCACGATGCTCGGCTCGACCCAAGCCGGTTTGGCACTTTTATTGTTCGTCATTTTCGCCTTCATCCCGTGGTATCAAGCTCGCAAGCGAGGCAAGCAACTCGGGCAATGGACCGAGGCCGGAATCGCTGAGGCCGTGCCGACGATCCGCTTCGAGACATGGCTGGAACGGCAAAAAGCACCGTTTACCAAGATTTTCCTCGGTCTCATCACCCTCGTCGGACTCGCGCAACTGCTACCGAGCGATGGCCTCGCTGCCGCCGGGCTGGTGAAAGAGCACTATTTCCAAGGCGAATGGTGGCGGCTGCTCACCGCGCCATTTCTCCACGGAAACATCGTCCATTTCCTGATGAACGCGGCGGCCTTGCTCTATCTCGGGAAACGCTTGGAAGTCTTCGCGCGGTGGCCGCACCTGCCGCTGGTATTTTTATTCGCCGCAGTCATCGGCGGCGAGGCTTCAGCGCGGCTCGTGGCAGCACCCTCGGTCGGTGCATCCGGCGGGCTGATGGGCTGGCTTGGGTTTTTATTAGTGTTCGAGACCCTCCACAAAAACCTCGTTCCAGGCCGGGCAAGACGCCGCCTCGCTGCCGGAGTCGCCGTCACCGCATTGATCGGCCTGATCGGCTACCGCTACATCGACAACGCCGCTCACGCTGGCGGCCTAGCAGCAGGGATGCTCTACGCTCTCATCGTTTTCCCACCCTCATCCTCGCCCCACCGCCCGCGCTCGACCCTCACCGACCGCATCGTCGGCAGCACAGCACTCGCCGTCCTCGTCACCGCCGCCGCACTGGCAGCATGGCGGATATCGATGGGAAATGTGGGATGAAAAACTTCTCTTTTCGCACGCCAAGCAGCCCTTGGAAATGAAGCTTTGCGGTTGGCACCGGCATTTCCCACGGCCATCTTACGTGGCCTCGTCTATCCTGCTAAGAAGTCCAAATCCATGTTTCGCACGTCCCTTGCCTTGATCGCCCTCACGGCCTCGCTGCCCGCCTCGACCCTGCAGGAAGAAGCCGCCCCCGAGCGCTTGATACCCACCGAAGTGGTGGCCGGAGTGACCATCCCCGCCGACAGCGCCTTGAAAATCGAGGCGACCTACAAGGACCACCAGCTCACCTCCCCCACCGCGATCACCTTTGACGATCAAGGCCGCATTTACATCGCCGAGACCCACCGTTTCCACCAAGGCGTCGAGGACGACCGCGACCACCTCTACTGGTATCTCGACGACCTTGCCTCCAAGAAAACCAACGACCGCCGAGCACTTCATGAAAAGTGGAACGACAAGCTTCCCACCACAAGTCTCACCCAGAAGTCCGAAGTCATCCGCCGCCTCGCCGATACCGATGGCGATGGCAAACTCGACGAATCCAAGGTCTTCGCCGACGGCTACAACGACCTCCTCGACGGCACCGCAGCAGGCATATTTTACTACCAAGGCAGTCTTTACTTCGCCTGCATCCCGAAGATCCAGATGCTGCGCGACACCAATGACGATGGCATCGCAGATGAGCGAAAAACCGTGGAGGAAGGATTCGGCGTGCGCGTCTCTCTATCCGGCCACGACTTGAATGGCTTCACGCTCGGCCCTGATGGCCGGATCTATGGCACGGTCGGTGACCGCGGACTCAGCTTCATCACCAAGGAAGGTGTGAGTATTGACTATCCGAATGAAGGCGCAGCCTTCCGCTTCGAGCCAGACGGCACTGGATTTGAAATTTTCCACACCGGACTGCGGAACCCCAAGGAAATCGCGTTCGACGCACTCGGTAATGCATTTTCTGTCGATAACAATTCGGACCAAGGCGACAAGGCACGCATCGTCTATCTAGTAGAAGGCGGCGACTCAGGATGGCAGATGGAGCACCAAGCGATGCACACCTTCCACCGCCAGATCGGCCTAGAAGACCGCCCACCAAGCCGCTGGATGGACGAAAAAATGTGGGAGTTAGAAAACCCCACGCAGCCAGCGTATATGCTCCCGCCATCCGCCCACCTAACGAATGGCCCGTCTGGACTCACATCGAACCCCGGCGCGGGCTTCCTCGCAAGTGAGGCCGGACGTTTCCTCATCTGCGATTACCGGGGTGCCGCAGCGAACTCAGGCATCTGGTCTTTCAGTATGAAACCGAAAGGCGCAGGCATGGAAATGGGCGATGCACGGCAGTTCGTCTGGGGCGTCGCCGCGACGGATGTGGAGTATTCATGGGACGGGAAAATTTATATCAGCGACTTCATTTCGGGGTGGAACTCGCACGAGGACGGCCGCCTGCTCTCGCTGGACGCAGGAAGTAAAACATGGCAAGCCGCCGAAGCTGCGGGCGTGGCGAAGATCATGAAAGAGGGCTTCGAACAACGCAGTTCCGCTGTCCTAGCGAATCTTCTGAAGCACCCCAACGCCCGGATCCGGCTTCGTGCCCAAATCGCCCTAACACGGAAGCCCGACGCCCGCGAACGTTTCATCGAAGCCGCAGACTCGTCGGATTTCATGGTCCGCATCCACGGCATCCAAGGCCTCGGAATCCTTTCACGCCGTGGCTCCGTGCCGCTGCCCTACGCCGCTTTCGGCGACATCCCGACCGCGAAGACTCGCAAGCAAGCCGAGGAAAAATTGATCGCCCTGCTCAAGGACAAGAACCCCGAGATCCGTGCCCAGTCTCTCCGCGCACTCGCCGGATCCAAGAATGACGGCGGCACGATCCCGCTAGCAGTGCTCTTGGGCGATGAATCACCACGCGTCCGTTTCTTCGCCACCATCCTTGCGGGTAAGCTCAAAATGATCGCCTACTACGGCCCGATCTGTGAGATGCTAGCAGAAAATAACAACCGCGACGTCTATCTACGCCACGCCGGTATTTATGCGCTCCAGCAGATGGCATCCACTCCTCGGATTCTCTCCGGTCTCTCAAATCACGAGTCCTCCGCCGTCCGACTTGCCGCCACCGTCGCCCTACGCCGTCTCAAGAGTCCCACCGTTTCCACCTTCGTCCAAGATGCCGATCCCCAAGTGGCAGACGAAGCCATCCGCGCAGTCTGCGATCTAGACATGGTTTCAAGTCGCCCGCTTGTCGCCGAGCAACTGGATGATTTGTCCCAGCGCACTTGGACTCCATTCATGCTGCGCCGCCTAATTCATAACGCCTACCGCATCGGCACTCAGGAGAACGCCGCCCGCCTCCTTAAATTTACGTTAGACCCGATGATGCCGGAAATCGTCCAGAAAGAAGCACTGCGTCTGTTGGACAACTGGACAGAACCTTTCCCCGTGGATCAATTCACCGGCATCTGGCGACCACTTGAAAAACGGAGTCCCGCAAGCATCAAGCCAACGTTGTTAGCCGCGATGCCCGTGCTGCTGAAGCAAGAGAACTTCGTCCTCACTGCCGCGTTAAAAATGGTGGGACACTATCAGCTTGAACTCCCCGCTCTCGATGGCACAGCCCTCCAAAGCTTGATCAAGAATGCCAAGCTCCCCGCCGAGGCCCGCGCTGCCGCATTGGATCTATTCATCGCCAGCAAGCCCAAGCACCTCGACGTTTCTCTAGCGGAACTCACCAGCGATTCATCCGATGAAATCGCCCTTACCGCCCTCGCCGCTTTGGCAAAATCCTCTCCCACCACCGCGCTGACCACCCTCGAAGCCGCTGCGAAGTCCAGCTCGATTCCACGTGCCCAGAAAATGTGGGCCATCCTCGCGACCCTACCCGGCGAGTCGGTGGACGCTATCCTCGTCAAGCAAATCGATGCTCTTCATGCCACAAATGGAATTTCACCCTTCGCCATCGAACTCGTCGCCGCAGCGAAAACCCGCGACTCCGCTGCCGTAAAAAATGCCTTAGCCACATTCGAAAAATCCCTCACAGAAAACAGCGATCCGCTTGCCAAATGGAATGGCGCACTGGAAGGCGGCGATCCCGTCGCCGGTGCCGCACTCTTTTCGTCACACCCGACAAGCCAGTGCATGCGCTGCCACCGTGCAGAAGACGGCCACACCACCGGCGGAGAAGCCGGGCCGAACCTCGCAGGCATCGCGAACCGCCACCCAGACCGCCGCTATTTGCTCGAATCATTAGTTCACCCAAGCGCAATCATCGCTGCTGGCTTCGGCAGCGTGCTCATTGATTTCAAGAACGGTACCACCCTCACCGGTAATCTCATCGCCGAGACTCCCGACCACCTCGACGTGGATGCCGCCGGAAAATCGCTGCGAGTGAAACGCACCGACATCGCCTCGCTACCCCCCCCCACCTCTCCGATGCCGCCGATGGCGGATCTCTTAAATCCAATTGAACTCCGCGACATCACCGCATGGCTCGCCAGCCTTAACACCGGCGGAGAATCTCCCAAGACCATCGCCGACGAGCCAACACTGCTAGACCCCACCACGCTCAAGGTAACGTCCGACTCCAGCACCTCTCCTGCCGACACCGCAGGCGTCGATCCAGCATTCCTCAAGTCTGGCAAGCAACAGTTCATGATCTGCGCCGCCTGCCATGGACAAGGCGGCGAGGGAACCGCCGCCGCACCGCCACTTGCCGGGTCTGAGTGGGTGAACGGCCCGGAAGATAATCTCATCCGCATCCAGCTCCGCGGGCTACGGGGACCGATCAGTGTCAAAGGTCAGGAATATAACATCACCGGTGGCATGGCTGCACTCGCCTATCAGAGCGATGAACAAATCGCCGCTGTACTAACTTATGTGCGAAGCTCCTCCGGAAACTCCGCACCCGCCGTGAGTCCAGCCGCCGTCGCCGCGCTCCGTGGAGAAGTCGGCAAGCCACAACTCGTGGCCGCAGACTTCACCCCTCTGACACCAAGGGAATCGGCACTAACTACCGGGAAATACGATTCTATCGCACCGGCAAACTCCTCCGGCTACTTGAAGTGGATCGCCCTCGGTATCGGACTCCTCATCGTCCTCGGAGTGATGCAGTTGAAGAAGAAATGACGAGCACCTTGGCTTTTCATTTACTCCAGCCCTTTCAAAAGCTGCCGTCGCACTTCGACGATGTCGATCTCTCCTGTATGCCGCCATAAAATCTTACCACCCGGAGCGACCAGCACGGTGTGCGGCAGGGCACCCGACCACTCGGAGTCGATGGCAGCGGCCATGCTATCGGGGTTTCCACCCGTCCACTGATAGTTGTTCGTTGAGCGGCCTTCTGCGGCGAGAGATTTGGAGACGGAATCAGGTGTCGCCGCGTGGTGAGATTCCAAGAATTTGGAAACAGCTGGACGGGCGGCAACTGGATCAATACTGATAGAAATAAACTCGGTCCCGCGCAATTGGAAGCGCCGACCGACATCGACGAGTGCCGGAAACTCTTTCACACAAGGCCCGCAAGTGGTGGACCAGAAATTGATCAGCCGCAAATTTTTAGTGCCGTTAGCCCGCAGCTTCTTCGCGGTTTCCTCATCTAAATCTGCGACCACGACCGGGCGCTTTTCCCATGCAGCTTGGTCGGCAGCTACGTTCGACTTCTTAAAATTCCACTTCGTCGAGCAGCCGAACGAGCGAGTCGTCGGCTCCTTGATAGCAGTCCCAGCAAGCAGGGCGTCCAGCGCGTCGCGCAAGTAACTCTTGTCCACCGCCCCGGGATTCCTCTCTGCATCGTCCATCCGCCCGGTGTAGCGGAGCTTGCGGGCTGCATCGAACAGGAAGACATGCGGCGTGGATTGACCACCGCAAGCACTGACGAATTCTTGTTTCTCGCCATCATAGAGATAAGGAAAACTCCAGCCGAAGTCCTTGGCAAATGGGGCCATTTCTTCAAAAGAGTCGGAAAACGGCGAGTAAGCGAGTTCGTCCGGCGTGAGTGCCCCAGCGTTGTTCCCATTCACCGCCACCACTGAGACACCCTTGTTCTTGTAGTCTTGATGGATCACCTCCATGCGGGCAGCGGCAGCGACTGCATCAGGACAATGGTTACTAGTGAAGATCACGCAAAGCAGCTTGGCGTCCTGAAAGCTTGCAGCCGTGTAGGTTTTCCCATCGGTGGCTGGCAGCGAGAAACTCGGTAGGTCCGAGCCGAGCGCTAACACTTTCGGAACTTCCTGCCCCACCACCGGCAACACCATAGCGACCGCAAAACCAAATAAGATCGTTAATTTCGTCATTCCTCTCAATACCCGCTCCACTAAAAATGTCCTGTAAAAAATCCTCCCATTCCCCCAATCCAGAGTTGCCGGCTCCTTCCCCACCTCTCTCAGCACCTAAACTGATACGGTGATCGTCTTTCTTGAGCAAACAGGTTCGATTCAGCCAATCCAGTGCATCTCTTCTTCTTAATTCTTCCCAATAGGTCTGGTTCGAGTAACTGCGAAGGCATTTGGAGCAGCTGCGGCTACAATCGGCGGCCCTACAGCTCGCTATTTCATCCCGTGCATATTCCAGCAATTGGGAGAGTCGGAGATCGTGGACTTTCTTGCAGTATCCAGCTCCGCCGGAAACTCCATTATAGAGGATGATTTTGATGCCTGTTGCTTGCCATCGGTAGGAGGACGCCAGCTCCATTTCTGGAAGATCCAGAAGCTTGCACGCCGCTAGACGGATCTCGCAGAAGTCGTCGCCCTGCGCATGGCCAATGCCCTCCAGGAAATGAGCTACTGGCAGCGTTACCGCTACTGCATCGTCTCCGCCAGCCGCGTGGAAGATTACGCCAAGTTCCAAGCCCGCGTCACCGCCGAGCGCCTGCGGGTTTCGAGAATTTCCTCCGCCTCTCCATTTTAAGGAGTCGTTGCGGACGAGGCAGCAGGAGGTGGTGGGGTTGGGGGCAGTCACCCCACAACGCAATACGGCGAGATTGCGGTTGAGGTTGAGATTTTGGTTTCACAAGCAAGGCACTTTGAGATGGCGATGGCTTGGCTTGGCGCAAGCGCAAGCGCGGGATGATGCACAGGCTCTAATTAAAAACTAGCTCACCATCCGGGACCTCCAAGCAACCGCTTGAGCTAACCCGAAACCACCGAACTACCACACCATGCCATACGCCGCCAAACTTGAACCACACAGCATTCGCATCGTGGACACCGCCAACGGATCTACCAAACGAACCATCTCAGGCGCCTTCACCCAAGCAGTCGTCCAAGGGACCGAAGCCCACTGCAACCGCAAGGACGGGAAAATCCAAGTCGTCAACATCGTCAACGGTTCGATAATCCGCATCATCTGAACCTAACGAAATACTTCCCCCCACGAAAGCCGCAGCGCTGCAAATCGCTGCGGCTTTCGCCTATCAAAAATCGAATCGCCATCATGAAAACTATCTTTAAAATCTTCTTCTTCGTCATCCTGCTCCCCCTCATCATTCTGTGGAAAACTCTTCGGCTCATCGCCCCCGAGATCACCCGGCCCTTGGACTCGTTTGCGAACGGGATCGCTAGCATCTTCCGCTTCAACTGACGTTCAGCCCATCGACACCTCCCTCCGCGACCTCTGTGTCTCCGCGTTAGATAAAATTTACCAAGCACTTCCGACCTTGATTCATCTCCGCGTCCCTTTGCGACCTTCGCGGCTCAGCGGTGAGAAAAATGATTCAGTCCAGATTTCGCAATGAACCTCCCCTACTTCGGATGAGATCCCGAGTTCTTGTGCGGATGCTCCCGCGTCGTCGTGATCGTCGGATCGGAAAATGCCATCCCCTCTCCCCGCCCGCCGGTGACGCGCCAATACTCACCCGTTTTCCGCGCCACCACTTCCCCATCCGGATCAATGATCGCGTTCTCCTTGTCATCGAAGCGCAACCACACAAACGGCCCGAAGCGCATCCATCCCTCACAACAAAGCCACAGATAGACGCTGGGCGGTGGCGGCGGTCTTTGATCATCGGATTTCTCCCTCCGTCGAGGAAGCTCAGGTCTTGGTCCGGGAAATAATTCAGCCGTGTCTTCGGCCGGATCATGAGCCGCCCGAGCATTTCCAAAGCGGCGTGGTTTATTTTCGTTATTCATGGTTTTTTCAGTCGATGATTTCCCACAGGCCTGTCTTTTTAGATCCATTCCTACGGATGCGGTTCTGCTGCTTTAGTTTTTGAATATTCCGTTTCACCGTGGCTTCACTTACCCGTAGATCTCGTGCCAAGCTGGCATAGTCCGCATTCGGCGATTCCTGAATTTTGTTTAATAGGTCAGCTATTGGGTCACTCTGACCCGACAAACGATTTGAATGACCCTTTAAATTGGCTGTTTTAGGTGCATCGGATTCCACCAAATCAAGCTCATCGATCGGGTTTCGGGTCACGGTGACCCGAAAAAGGCAACCGTCGTGGTCGTCGGTGAATTCGATCTGCGGCCATTGTTCCAAGGCACGTTTGATGCCGGAGCCGAGGCCGTGGTAGGGTAGAAGACCTTTGGCGACGTAGGAGACCAGGATCGGATTGCGGATGTTCGAGTTGCCATTGCGGATCTTCTCGACCGTCAGGTTGTTGGGCAGGTGGCCGGGGCTGACGATTTCGATGCGGTTGTCGAAGATGAACAAGCGGATCGGCGCGTTTACCAGATAGTCGCGGTGGACGAGGGCATTGACCAGCAACTCTTCGAAAACACTCTCCGGAATTTCGGGCAGTCCGGGCGCGTTCACTCCACGCCCCGCTTGTACCTTGTGCAGGTTGCGCATGATGAAGCCAAGGGCATTGGCGAAGATTTTCTGCAACGGACCTTCAAAGTCCTCGGTGTCGAGGTAATCGCTCACATGGATCGCATTGCCCGGATAGCGGATCGCTTTGACGACGAACTGCGGTTTGATCCATTCCGGGCGCTCGGAGAACATGAGGATACCGGCCAGATTCAGAAATCCGTCGTCGGTGGCGAGGTTCATGTTTTGGAGGAGCCGTAAGCGTTCGTCCCCCGCGTCGGGGAGGTCGCGCTTGTAAACATCGCGGAGGAAATCGCGGAAACGCAGCTTGTCGAGCTTGTCGATGCCCGCCTTGGTCGGCAATTCATCGGCATGAAACTGATCGGAGAACTGAAACAGCCGCCGCAATTCTTCCTTGGAATTGATCCGCCGCTTGTCTGCCCCGGTCTTCAGCCAGATCACCCCGTTCTTGTCGAAATACGGCTTGTCGATCCCCTTGGGCACCGTGAGCACGATCACCACGCGGCCTTTCCCAAGCGCCACGTTCTCCGTTTGCACCGTCAACGGACTGCGCACCAGTTGACTGGCGGCATTGCTAATGAGCTGGTTGATACGAGAGACATCGGCGGAGGCCAGCCCCGGCGTCGATCCGTCATCCGCAACCCCAAGGAACACCTGTCCGCCCTCCGAATTGGCAAGTGCCGCCATCTCCGCCGCCAAGGATTCCGCGTTGCGCACATCCACCTTGAACTGGCGCTTGCTGTCCTCGCCAAGGGCGATCTGGGCTTGGAGGGCTTTTGAGGTCATGGGTCTTGATCCGCTGATTGTGAAGAACACTCTTCCAGGTTCGACTTGAACTCAAGCATCGCCGCCTCGCGCGGGAGCTCGCGCAAGCGGGACAGGGTTCCAAGCAGAGTTTGGTCGTTCATGGTTTTTTCAGTGTTTCATCTTCATCTTCATCTCATCAGAACCGTCAACAAATGCCGCGCCCTTGAGCAAGCGACGTAAAGGTGCTCTTTCCGGAAATTCCCATCGATTTCTGGGACATCTACCAACACCATGGCATCGACTTCGAGCCCCTTGAATTTCCCCAACGTGGTCCGGAGCAACGCTTTGCCATTCTGCCAATCATCCAGCTTTTCCGTTACAGGCACGCCACCGATTAGATTCATGGTCGCACAGCAGCTTGACTCCAGCGTCTTGGCCGCCACCACGGCAATCTGATTCAGCTTCAATCCGGCAGTGATCCATTCCTTCACCTGCTTCTCTAACGCTCTCCGCTGCCCTTCTGGCGTTTTGGCCTCGATCCATTGCGGCTCTTTGCCCATTGGAATGCCGGCCATCACCTTGATTTCCTTGCCGATCACTTTGCCACATTGGTTCGAAATCGCTTCGGTATTCCGACAATTAGTTCCCAGTGAAAACGGTTCCCCGAGCGCCGGCATCATTTGTTCTTCCCTGCTGAAAATCCGCTGTGCCGAATCGTAAAACACATAGAGCGGGCCGTCTGTCATCCCGGCATTCACCAGTTCCAGCCCATCCCACCAACTCGATTCGAAATCCTGCGCTTCATCCACCACCGCGTCAAAACGTTTCGGTAGCCGATCCAGCGCTTGTTCAAACAGGCGTGGAGCCGTGTCCTTCCAAAATGCGGGATCATTCCCCACGTTAGGCCATGCCAGTTTCGCCTCCTTTGCCCACTCCGCGCATAGCCCGTGGTAATGCAGCACAGTGATCCGCTGTCGGTAATCCTCCGGTAATTCGTCGCGCAACCACTCCGCAAGCAACTTGTTGTAGCACACAAACAGCACCTCCTCGCCTTCATCCGCGAAGCGCCTTGCACGGATCATCGCCAGCTTCGTCTTCCCAGAGCCAGCCACTCCCTCCACCGCAGCCCGCGTTCGGCCACCGAGGAAATTCAACAACTGCGCCTGCTGCTCCGTCAGTCGGAAAATCTGGCGCTCCTGATCCTCGATTTCCCGCCACAAGGCTGGCACCAGCCGGAAGGTCGAGGTCAGACCATTCAAGATTCCATCCAGTGCTGCCTTGCCGATGCCCGAAGGGGACGGCTTGAAAGCATACGATTGAAACAACGCCTCGATCTTCGCGCCGATCTTCGCCAAATCCGAAGCCATCATTAGATTCTCCCGGACCACTCCGGGTGGAAGCGTACCGTGGAAATCGCAATCCGGAAACACCACTGCCCGTGTTCTCACAAACGGTAACTCACCTCCGGGAAACGAGCGATCCTTCACCAGTTTTTCTAGAGTGAACAAATTGCGAGAAGCCTGCTCAAACGGGTCCTTCACCGCATGAGTCGCCCCACGGCGATCCCACCGGCGGGTGGCAGACTCATAGAACATTTGCCCACCCTTCACCTCGATCACCATGAATCCGTAGCGCGGATCCACGATCACGAAATCCGCCTCGCCCTCGCGAATCACCTCGCCCTGCCATGGCTTATCGAGGTCCCGCTCCTTCCGCATCCATGGGTAGCTGTGGAAAATCCGAACGTCGCTAGAGAGCTGTTTACACAGAGCCTCGGCCACCGTGCGTTCGGGAGCATTTTCAATCTCTGATGGGTCTTGGACTGGGATGAGCTTGGCCATAGGTTCAAATTGCTTCAACAGCTATGACCTCCGGGAGTTCACCTACGGCAGTTTGTGTTTGAGTATCCATGGAATTGCTTCCGATGAGTCTAAACATCATCACCTGATTGCCCCTTGGACTATACATCCATTTCCCGCAATCCATGCCTCCATTTTCACTCCGTACGATGCAAAATTGACCGTTGCGGGGAGGCCCTTGGCCGTCGTGGAGAGTCATCGACTTCTGTGCTCCGCACTGTAGTAAATACTCAAACGAATCCGATATTGTTTCTCCAGAACAGATCCGCTGAAGATTCCAAATATCAGCAGAATTATTCATTGCTCCCTTTAGAACCCGCAACGCCTCCCTAGGTTTAAAACGAAAGTCTGCATCGAAGTCTCTGATTTCAGTGGTCAGCAGTCTCCGTGTTGCTTCGCGATCCTTCCATTCATCGCTGACGTTCCCGCCAACTGTCAGGAGCCGGATTGTAGCATCAAACCAAGTATCTGCCATTTTCGACAACTCCTCGACATGACCTGATCCGCCTGCCAGTGAATCATAAATCATCAAAGCATAACCTTGGGCGGGGCCATATGGAATCGGGTTCAATGTCCGGATTTCCCTAGGATCCAGATGCAGCATTTCGGCACCCGCGAGACGCAGCGCTTGAGCGAGGGTGATTGCTATGTTTTTTTCAGTTGCTGAAATGAGATGTGAAAAATCCAGCAGAAGCAAATCTGTAATCTGTTTTGCGGCGATCATCTGGTGTCTCAGAACTGGCAGAACCTGATTCTGATCCCAACACGTGCCGCTATCTCTAAAAATCGACGTATGGTGTTTGAATTTTTTAGGGAGCGATTCAGCCCCATTCTCAGTTGAATCTTCGGCCTTCGCGAAGCCACATTTGGTGCAAATTGCAAAACCGTTGCACTCTTTGCCCTCATTGATCACGTAGATCTCCCCACCATCGACAAATTGGCCGCTCAGTAGCTGGGTCAATTGAACCACCCGACCTTGGCCGTTCCCATTGAACACAGTGGTTCCGATGATTGTTTGCCCAACCTTCTCCAACTTGCCGCCACGTTCCGCTTGTTCGGACGTGGCGGTGGTAAAGCCATGCTTGGGGAAAATTGCCTGTTTGTAGGTCTGGCCTTCCTCGTAGCCCAGATAGCCTTCGTGAAACCTGAAATTGTCCCCACTTAGCTGATAGTGGCCGCGGGACAGCATGACATTCCCATCGGCGTTAACGTTTTCACCTGTCCAGTGTTTGAGGATTCCCCTAGATGTAATGCGCTTGCCGCCTACCACAATCTGTGATCCCGGGGAATACTCACGCATAGCCATCACAGCATCGCGCTCCAGTTTGTAGCGCCCGTCGTCTTTGCTCTTCGGTTCACTCTCCTTGGTCTTTGAAGGGAGCACCTTCAGGCTTTTGACTCCGATAGGGAACCCATAACGAGGTATGAACAATCCATTACCCATTTCCTCAATTACGGCAGAATCCATGCTGTTACCCTCGCGGCGCAGCATGGAACAGAGTCTCAAGTCCTGTTCATTATTTCCGGCGGCGTTCCACACTTGTCCCAACGCGTCGAACGATTCGCACCAGTTGTTGGCCACCTTCTCAAAGTCGGCGATCGCGCCGCCGATGATGTTGTTCCAATTATCCTCGAAGTCTGTGATCTCGCGGCAGATTTTTTGGTGTGGCTCTGTAGGTCCGGTATTTTTGATTTCCCCTAGATACACAGCAAACTCTGAAGCCAGTGACTGGTCAGGTAAGCCCTCGGGAATGATCCAATCATTTCTAGTATCTTGGTTTTTTTCCCAATAATCGGGGAGTTTTCGCCCTGTGAATTCCGCCATGTTGTTGAATGCGTTCATCGCACCCGCATTTTTATCATCAGGTAAATTTGAATTCATAAATTCCCCGAGCAGATACATGTGCAGATGCCGTCGGACGATTTTTTTCCTATCTAGGAAAACGGTCGGTGGTGGAAGAGGTTTATCGAGGTAGTCTCCAAAACCGAGAAACGCTTTCCGCTCATAGGGTGTGGATCGCGCAAAGCCCGCAACCAGAGACGAGCCATCTGCGCGACGACCTGCGCGTCCAGCACGTTGAAGGTAGCTGGCCTTGCCCGGAGGCACATTTCCCATAACAACTCCCGATAGTCCTCCGATGTCGATACCAAGCTCAAGGGTGGTTGTGGAGCTGAGAACGTTCCGGATACCGACCTTGAAAAGGTTTTGAATTCTCTCGTTCTCAGTCACCTGAAGCTGGGCACTGTGCTCTTCGGCCCACAGCGCAAGCTCAAACACCCTGTCTGTCCTCCACTCATTGCGCCGCCTCCCCACGAATGGATCCTTATCCAATTCAGTCGCAGTCACACGCTTCATACTAACATCGGCCATCGAAGGGACAATGCTACCGATCGCGCATGACCAAATTTGTCCAGTCTTCTCACAGCGGAACAAGGTGAGCGGTTCACGAAAGCGAAGCCCACGGAACTCGATCTGAAGTGTGTTCCCTTGGTTGCCTGCATTTTCGGATCGTTTAAGCCAAGCGTAATTCTGATTTGCAGAAGCTTCAAGTAACTGATCGAAAGCAACCTTCAGGATCTTTTGTGCTATTGGCCAATCAGCCCCGATTTCAGTCGCCCTCACCAGCCCCATCATGAACTTTCCGACACGGGTCTCTTCCATTCCCTGTGCAGGGCAAAGGTTTGCCTCGGAATATCCAGCTCCGGTATATGTCAGCCATTTCCCGCAAAAAATTTCCCGATCAAGCTTCTCGTCACCGCTGGTGATACAACCTTTGTTACGAGTCTCATCGCAGAGAAGAATGAGAAGGTCGGTCCAGTTGTATTTAAGATTCGCGCGTCCCTGTTCAGTCCCAATCCCGCCGATAGCGTCAGGTATTTGAAGATCACCAATTCCTAGATAAACAACCTCGATTAGCCCAGTGGTTTCAGTCGTAAGTCCCGGCCAGCTAGGTCGGCGACACAGTTCCCGTGCCAGCAATTTTTTGATAGATGCATCTTGTTTGATTGCCTGCTTGTTGACCTCCCACTGCTCTGGCCAATCTTCTGGGGTATGTTTTTCGCGAGCATCATCCGAGTCATTGATGAGCTGGGTGATTTCTTTGCGTTCACTCAAAAGATGTGCAAAATCATCAATGGAAATCCCCTGTGCTAGGCCTGCAAGTTCGCGCTCCAATTTTTCAATTTCTTCATCAAGGTCAGCTTGATCTTCCGGGTTATCTTCCTCTGAACGCTTCTTTTTCTTTCTCTCCAATTTCTTCGATTTTTCCTTAAACGTACTTCCTGCATCGTCAGCGAGTGCCCTAGCTATTGCCGCCCGTATAATTTGAGTCTCGTGTTGTTCCTGTAATTTCGGCCCAAGCCTCGATGCCTCGCTGCGGCTGTCGCTGAAGGCGATCAAACGTCTGCCGCTTGCGGGCAAAGTTTGGGCGGCTTGACCCGGAAAAGGAGGCATCTCCGCCAATAGGGATTCGACGATGATCGAAAGCGTCAGGCGCGAGGGCGAGCTGAAGAATCTTGCGCGACTGGCGAGACTGACACCAGAAACGGGGCAAGTATCGTGTTCTGCAAGCTCTGCGTATCCGTCTTGTTTTTCGCAGCCAAGCTCACCGTCGAATCTTCGAATGGAAAGATCGCCACTGCCCAGTTTGAAATATCTGATTTGGCTGCCAAAGACAGCATCATCGTCCTCAGACTCTGCATCCGCGTCCAGCTCTGCTTTTCCCTTCCTGTCCTCCCCATCCTGCTTCCACATCATGTGCTGGGGAACCTCACAGAGGTGCCCGGAAGCATCTTCCACCCCCGCCATGAACCATTCGCCAGAGTCCTCACAGCGTGCCACCGAGAGACACGTGGCCGCGAATTGGTCATTCGGCATCGGCTTGCGACTGGGGGAGAAGAAGAATCCCTCGCCTAGTATCCGGGTTTTTTCACAACCACCTTCCGAATCAAAGCAAAAGGAGATGCCATCCGGCGCGCGGAAAAGGGCGTGGATACGGTTGGGGATCAAGGGCAATGCATCCGCCTCTGCACGGGCAAGCGCACCGAGCTCAAGCAGCCTGCGGCATGCTTCGCAGGCGAGGAAAAGTTCCTCACCGGGGAAAAGTTCTTTCGCAAGAGTCTCAAGCCGGATTCTTGATGTCGCCCCGTCATTGAAAAGCTTGGCATAGAGATACTGGAACTTTGCGGACCGGGGCAAAAGCCAATGGAGGAGCTTTCCGATATATTCCTTGCCCACGTTCTCGACGCCGTCTGCGAGCAATTTCTTGCCGAAAACGGCTTCGAGATATTTGTTCCATTCATTCCACTTTTCAGTTGGCTGGAAGTCCTGATTTCCCCCAACGGATAGTGTTTCTTCCTGTGGAACTTCAGCCTTCGCCAAGTCTGCTGGCCTCAGCGAAAATGGATCGGCTTCAGCGGAAAAACCTTCATTCTTTTCCACCTCTCCCTTGATCAACTTAACTTGGTCCGCATTCTTTGTGAAAAGCTTCGCGGCGAATTCTTTGAGCTGTCGGTCGCCCTCCTCACCTCCGCGCCCAATCGTGGCGGACGTGGCAAACTGGAGAACGTCCTCCGGTCTTACTCCGCATTTGAGATACACGCGGCGTAGCAAGAGAGCGATCTCTGCAGCCAAGTTGCCCCGGTAGAGGTGAGCCTCATCCAGGACGATTGTCCGCAGGTTTCCCCCGAAAAAGACCTGATCCTGAGGACGTGCCAGCATGTATTCCAACATGGAATAGTTCGTGACTAGGATTTCCGGTGGGCGATACGCGAGGACGCGCCCGCCATCCTTAGCGCGGGTGAAATGCCCATTATCACCAATCAATCCCTTACCCCTTGCTTCCTCTCGGGAGGTAAAGCGGCTGCCGTCACGGAAGGGCTGCGGCCCGTCCTTTTCCGGTGTCGCCCCGGTGAAACTGAAAAGCCTAACACTCGACTGACCATTGAGCCATCCATGGAGCCTGTCCACCTGATCCTTCACCAGTGCATTCATCGGGTAGAGAATGATGGATGAAACGCCTTTGCCTTGTGTCGCTTCATTGGTGAAAAGCTCGTTCAGCATGGGCAGCAAGAATGCCTCGGTCTTGCCTGCGCCTGTGCCCGCAGTGACGACAATGGATGGCTTCTCGGTCGCTCCATAGCCCTCAAGGGCCGCATCCATGCTCTCGGATTGGATAGAGCGAGGAATCCAGTTTTTCCCGAAGCCTTTGTTTTCCACGATCCGATCGCAGAGGGTGGAGGAGAATCTGCCATTCTCGACACGCTGGGCCAAGCTATCTCCGCTGGTTCTATTCGGAAACGTGCCCTCAACCCATAGGTCGCTGACAAGCCCGCCCTCTTCCGGGCTGCCACTCCAGATCGCTTGGCAGGCATCACGGAGGGTGGGTTCCTTGACGAAGTGGTCTTCGAGAACGAAGTCGACCAAGCGCTTCTTGACGTTTTCGACTGCTTTGAGTGCGTTAAGTGTTGGCATCGATCAGTGAAATTAAGGTGCTGGAATCCTGAGGTTTGGGAAAAGGATTTTCCGCGCTAGAAGCCGGGAAAAGGCGGCGAAGGACATCAGATAGGTAAGCTGCTGGAGCGGTAGGCCATCGAGGTTCTTTCCTTGGGTTTGCAATACGCCGTTCATCAGGGCGGCGTTTACTGTGTATGATGGATTACGCCAAAGCTCGATCAACGGCTCTTTGCTCCCTTTTCTTTTTTCTAACTCCGCGTATTCACGGCGAAGTTCAGACCAGTCTGGATCCAGATTTTTTTGCAATTCTCCGCCGGAAGAAACCAACGTCGCATCGTGTGAGCCTAGTCTATTAATGAATTCCGTTCGGCATGACTCGGGATCATTACGATACTTCCAATACCATTCCCTCGCCTCTGGTTTGGTCCTATCTTTTATAAATTGTGCGAAATGTTGATTGAATGTGACGATCGCGGAATGGTCATCGCCAACCGTTGCTGATAAACGGGATGCCATGCCTATTTTAAGGGCCATGGGATGAACTTCGGCAGCACACCCAGGCGCTTGGGTGGTCAAAATGTAAATCAGATCGATTTTCTCACTTAAATCAGTTACATTCTTATCAATGAGGTCAGCTAATCCTTGATAGTTAATAGGAGCCTTCAGAAAATGATTGGATTCTATCACCAAAAGTCTGACGACACGATCCCACTCCGGCTCAGCAATCCCTTCGGAAACAACGACCCCATTCCAGTCCAACTTTTTCGCAGTCTCCCAACGAAAGAGGACGGCTGCTGCATGATTGCCCAAGAATGTGTAAACTGATGCCTTGAGGTTAGCGTCAAAGAATGGGAAATGGAACCAGCGCAGGAAGTCCGCTAGCAGAATAACTTCCTCATTAGTCAAGTCGGTTGCCTTTAGGATGTTCTGCGCGGCCCCTTGGCCGCCCTTCGTCCAGCAACCCAGCAGTGTGTCACCGTAACAGAAGGCCACGCCCAGCACGTTTCCGGTTTCCGATCCTGCCCGGATCTTCCATTTCGACCAATCGGTTCCTTCCATCGAGATGGCCTTGCCTTCGATCACGCTTGTTCGCAGCCGACTGTCGGCATCTTGGCTTGTTTGGCTCAGGATTAGGACTTTGTGATGTCGGCTATCCTGCTGGATATTCCGTGTCGGTTCAAGTTTATGGGAGATATCCATGACAAAGGAAGATCCATCGTTTTCGAAATCCCCGACACTCTCGATGATACCGCGCTCCACGACACCGTCCATGAGTGGTCCCCGTGAAATGGGCTCAAGATTCTCTTTGAATGTTTCCGTATCGAACGGAATTTTTCTGCCTAGGCATTTAGGTGTATTTTTTGCGGTTCTTCCTATGAGGCCTATTGGGAAGCCACCCTGCATGAGCACCGCCCCGCTGACAACGTCCTTTGCGATCATCTTGACCTTCATGGATTGAAACTGCTGCATGGTCTCAACCGGGCGACCGCCATTCAGGCTGATTACCTTCCCGTCAAGTTGGCGTCCAAGAAACAGGGGGATTGTATTATCCACACCTCTCAGAGTAGTTACCCAGGTCTTGCTGATCCAATGATTGCGGCCATCCGGGGCATTGATTTTCAATCGCACCTGAGTGCCACCCCACAAGTCCGCAAGGGGGCGCCCCGCGTGCCCCCCAAAGGAAAGCGCATGTCTTTGGCTAAGTTCTGGCAAAGGGCGAGCATCGGAAGGGATCCTTAGAGCCTCGGGATTCGCTCCATTAACATCCAAATGCCCACGAACGGAGGCGTTTTCTATCGTATCGATTACAAGATAAACAACGAATTCACGCAGATCCGGCGGTAGTTTCTTTGAGGGAGTGATGAGATTCCCAGAATCCCAAACGACCTCATCCTCGATGGAAATTTGGATGCGTTCGGTCCAACCCTGATCGAATCGGAGTATTTTCACTCCCAGTGCGTTCATCGTGGATTCAGTGAACTGAGCCCCTGCAACGTTCGCTCCAACGGGAACGCAAAGTGAAAACGCTTCGCCAAGTGGAAGCTGTTTCTTCCACGCATTCGAATGACGCTGCCCATCGGATCCGTAGCGAGTGACATCGTCGCCATCCTGATAAAGGCGTGCGGTCGGGGTGATTTGAAAGCCGGTGCTGGGATTGCTGAAATCTATGCCAACTTCGTTTCGCAGCAGGGAATCTACGGAAAGTTGAAAGCTCAGATCATCTTTCAATCCGAGACCTGAAATCTGCCGCCACCCAACCCCGCTCTGTTTCCGTGTGATCTTTCCAATCCAACCACATGGACCCGTCAATGTGACCTCCTTGCAGTCTTTGGGGCACTCAAAATCCAGTGCCGTTTGGTTGATCACCCACTTGAAAAAGGTGGCTCCGTCTGCCCAAACCAGCTGAGCTTCGCTAAGAATGTTTATCTCAAACTCATCCTCCGCCACATCGGTTTCGCTCGACTGAGATTTTGTTGTGCGCTGTGTCTGGCCTGCTTTGATAAGGTCAGGTACCCACTCATCCCGGATCCATGAACTCTCTTCCATCAGTCGCTCTGCCTCAATGCTGGAAACCCGTCCCATCGAGACCGTCCTCATGGTCTCCCAAGTGGAAACGAACGAAGGTGAATGTCGGCCGTTGTCATCCTCCGAGTTGAATAAGATTTTTGCGGCCTCGTGCGTAGGCTCGCGAGGGATACTTGCCGTGATCAAACGCATCCATTGAAGTTTGCTCAAACCGAACTGAAGCGTGAAAGTTTTGACCCAATGTTGCCCGCCATCATCCAACGCGTTTCGTATGCCATAATGTCGGATTGCAGCACAGAGATGATTGTTGTGATTCTGTAGGCCTTCTGCTTGTGGATCATAATCTGGAAACCATGCGTCTTTAACATTTTCACTCCAAGGCATATTCTTTATGATTGGCCATACCGTTCCATCCTCGCAGTCTTCACTGAGATAGAGAGCCTCAGCCATGAGAAGACATGCGCCAATATGTGCATTTGGCGGCATATTATATCCACGAGCCAGATTGGCTGGAAAATCCTGAATATACGCTATCTCTGCCTCAGTGAGATTTAACTCGCCGAACGACCATATGCGATTTGTGCCGAATCCATGGCGACGAAGAACTCCATTGAGAAAGCTCTCGATGACACAGAGTTCGTAAACGGGAATAAAGAATCCACCGTTGCCCTGATTCGGATCAATCAGAAGATTTCCTACCAAAACAACCCGCTCGACCCAATTGCGATCTGCATCGTTTAAAATGGCGGGCAAGCGCATTTTGTCTCGTGGGCTGAGGTCCCCTCCCCTGATCGATTGGATGATTTCGGGAACCAATTGCCCAAATTGAGTAGCATTTGATATATCACGTAAGGTTTCGAGCAAATCATTCATAGTTGATAGTTTCAAAGGGAGAAGAGCAAAAGAGCAGAGGTTAGATCACGGTTTTTCGGAAATCCAGTGGGAGGCGGGGGCATGGAGGAACTCGGCGATGGTGATGCCTTGGCCGCCGACGAGGAGTTTGGCGGTGGGGTGGTGGGCTTTGTCAAAGGCGGCGATGTCGGGGAGGAGTTTGATAGCTGATTTAACTTTTCCGTGTGAAATCTGAAGGGGCTACGTCATCGGCGCGAGGATGGCCAATGTGGGGAAGTAAGTGCGGAGGTAGCCACGGTCGAGGGCGGCGAGGCGGTCGGCCTGGGTGCTGGCGTGGGCGGCGATGAGAAAGTCTGGGATCAGGTTCAGACGTGGCCCACCGTTGCGCCGGTAACGTAAGAAGATCTGGCCAGCGAGATAAGCGGCTGCGGGGGTAATGGAATCGTAGAAGACGTGAAGGAGATCCAAGTCTGCCTGAGCCGCTTCCACCTCGGGATAGGCGATGGAAAACTCCGCAAAGGCGATGGGCGAGACGAGTAGTTCACCCTCGCTCGCCGCAGTCTGGAGGCAATCCCGCCATGCCTCCCAGCCCGGTTGCTTACGAGAGAGAAGAAGGAGGACGGAACTATCGAGGGCAGTGCGCATCGTGTAGGGATTTAAGGTTGCTCAGTGCCGGCTACCTCGACGGGTCCACGCAGTTCATCCATGATCTCGAAGATGCTCATGTCTCCCCATGGGTCAGTCGCTGCCTTCCCAAATTGCTCCCAAGCCGCAGATGGAATGGTCTTGGTGGCTTTGAGAAAGGGGGCGGTTTCATCGAATTCGAGGACGTCTCCCGGCTTGAGGTGAAGCCGGTTACGGACATGAACTGGAATAGTGATCTGGCCTTTAGAAGTAAGGGTAGCTTGCATAAATGAATTTGTAAGCGATAGAAGTAAGGCGCTCAAGGAGGATTTTTCATGAACGATGGCTGCGAAACTTGGGGAAATGCTCTAGAAGTCGGCAGATTTAAACGGATCGTGTCGCCATCCACCCTCGAATTTCTCTTTCTCATTTCCGCCTTTGAAATGATTCACCGGCTGACCTCGATGGTGCTCTTGTAACCCATAATGAAGATGATCGCGCCGATGATTCTGAGAGAAATTTTGAACCATCCATCGATCACAAGCAGAAGGTCGAAATAGGGCATGGTGAGCACGTGAAGTGGTCCGCTCCGGATCGCGAACAGATAAATAAGAAGGCCAATGAGCAATGCTCCCAGATAGCCAATACCATTGTGATCAAGGATGCCCAACAGCAGGTGCGCTCCAATGATACCGAAGGCTCCACGGATGACCATCCCGAGGTGAAACCAGCCGTCAAAATCGGTGCAACAGCCCGCAACGAGAAAGACGAGACCGAGGAGGCGGGTGGATTGGAATATGCGAAAAATTTTTGGCATAGAGTTATTATCAAAAAAGAGGACCACTCATTCGGACCGAATCTTGATATCAAAGGTGCGAATCCACTTTAGCAAATGATAAGCTCCGGGAAACTCACCGGAGTTCCATTGCTCGATCGGCATGAAGCGAGCGATGTCAGCGAGGGTGAGAAATCCCTGATCAAAACCCAGCTCCTTCAACGGCCTCCAGAAGAGTTTCGGGCGATCCACATCGGTCATTTCAAAGTCAAACTTCACGCCCGAGGCGTGGACGAAGTCCTTCAGCTCCGACCAATTGAATCCCACCTGCCATGCTGGACCTTTGATTTTCCTAGCAGACAGCTCTCGTCCCTCGATCATTCGCCAGCGGGTCGCGATGCCTTCGACAATCTCGATCTCGAGATAAGCCTCGAATACAGGCTCATAAGGGTTACCCAAGGCGGGATTGACATTCCCAAGTGCAAGCTGAGTCACGGTGGATGCCCAGTCGGCGAAGAGAGGCGCTTCAGATGTCAGGCTGTATTTCCCCTTCAACCGGACGAGGTAAAGGCGACCCGAAGTCATCGCCCAAGCCGCAGTATAGCCAAGCCGACAAGCACTATTCTTACGCGGTGGGGTGCGCCTTGGAATGGTGTTTTCAAGCTCCAGAATCATCGGGTGCTGCTTGGGGAACGGCAGACCGTAGCGCAAAGAGAACGGATCGCCTTCGATGAGAACTGAGTCAGATATTTGTTGGGTCATGGAAGGGAGAGCGACTCGCTGTGTCTTGCAAAGCTCAAGCAAAGTCGTGAGCGATGTCTATCTACTAATGAAATAAAAGTCTACAAATTTAATCAACAATCGATCCACAAAGTTAGTTTTTAATTCATATCATTTTCAAAATTTTAATGAAGATTATTTCAGAAGTTTCAATCATAAGTTAGGGGCTTGACAGCCGGTGTAGAAGCCTTTCCAGCACAACATTGTTCGAAGACTACGCTAACTACCATCCAGATAACCATTCATGACATCACTTTCACAAGCAAGGAAGGCTATCCAAGAAGCTGAAGCATTACTTATCACTGCCGGGGCGGGGATCGGTGTGGATTCCGGTCTGCCAGATTTCCGAGGAGACAATGGATTGTGGAAAGCTTTTCCACCCTTTGCAGATCAGGGAATCGGCTTCGCTGAAATGGCAAATCCCAAGTGGTTTTTCGAGAACCCGCTGATTGCTTGGGGATTTTATGGACACCGGCTTGAGTTATACCGTGAGACGATACCGCACCAAGGATTTCAGTTACTGTTGGAGGCGGCGCTTCAAATGGAACACGGCTATTATGTCGTGACTTCGAATGTGGACGGACATTTCCATCAAGCAGGGTTTGCGCCAGAGCGGATTGTCGAAATTCACGGCTCAATTCACCATCTGCAATGTGCGGCCCCGTGCAGTGAGAAGATTTGGCCAGCCTCAGAGTTACAAATGAAGGTCGATTCGGTGAGTTTCCAAGCCTGCTCGGCATTACCCTCGTGTCCAGATTGCGGAAGTATATCGCGACCTAACATTTTTATATTTGGAGACCGAGTATGGGTCGAAAAACGCTCCTCGAAACAAGAGCGTGGATTGGATCGCTGGCTGGAATCCATCCATGATAAACGACTGGTAGTGGTGGAATGCGGGGCGGGAATGGCGGTTCCGAGTATCCGGCATATCTCATCTCAAATCGCCCGAAAGCCCCTTCGAACTCTGGTCCGAATCAACCCACGCGATCATGAAATCGCACCCGGAGAACTCGCCATTCCGACAGGTGCGCTCGAAGGGCTCCAGCAACTTTTCAGTGCATGAAATACCCTGTGCAAATTCCAATCAATCACCTGAAAGCCTATTTATGATTCACTTATCTCCGCAGCGACTTCTTCCCGAATCACTCGCTTATCAACATGCCCTTCACCACTGGCAGAATTTTCAGGAAGCCGCGAACAGGACGCGGCTGGACAAGCTATTGCGTAGGCCCGGCGCATTTGGAAAGCCGCCGTATATTGAGGCTCTGAATCTTTTACCTCACGCCGAGCGCAGGCCGGTGGTGTTCGGTGAACTAGCTCGTTATGCCAATGAATTTTCCCCCGAGGACTATCTCCGCCTTCGTGAGCAATTCCTGCCGGATGCGTCTGTATTGGAACTTGAGACACTGGAAGCAGTGAAAAGAGGCGATCTAACGATACCGGATCAACTACCTGTCACACTCGAAGAGTTCTCAAGCCGAATTTGGCAACGAGCGATGGCCTCTGGATCGGCCACTCGTCTTGTCGCTGCGGGCTGCCATGCCATCAATAAGACTCTGATGCTCTATTCACAATTTGAAGACTTTCCAGAGAACGAGAATGAGTATATTTTTACGATCAATAATGGTGATATCCCTGAAATTTTTGATCTATTCGTATTAGCTCCTAAACAGCATTCAGCGCTTAAAAACCAACTAGCCTCCTCGCTGATGGCCAAGGTGGAAGCGGGCGAAGTCACATGGACTCATGAAGTCAATGCAATCATTCCTGCATGGCTGTCTCTTATGGATGAAGATTCGACGGCGACAGTGGATAAATTCATTCAGGATGCTCGGAATCATATCGATGAGCTAAAACACGTGGGACTAAAACGCTTAACATCCCACTATCGAATCCGCAAGTTGGGCCGACTACTTTTCCGCTTAGGAAAGCGCAAAGAATCTCTGCGAGCCGCAAGAGCGCTTGGGTATTCTGCTTGGGCGGAAGGATGGCAATTCCAATGCACCGACGGCAAGGGATACGCTAACCGTCGCAACTACTTGGTCCAACCCAGCACCGACGCAAATGCGTGGCAACACGAACCAGCACTGGCGTGTTCGGAGATGACTTTGCCACTCTGGCTGATCGATGGCGTCAGTCGCGTGCCCGAGCTCGTGACACTGTTTAACCAAGCCGATACTTTTCCTTGGGTATTCCCACAACTCTATCACATCTTTCAGTGGCATCTCGCAATCGCTGGAAACCAAGCAGCTCTCCAAGAAATCGCGGCGATGGATCGCACCACCGATCTAGGACTCGCCATTCCTTCATGATTACCGCTCTGCCAACATACCTTCCGTGACACCGAGTTTTTCGGGGGATTAAACGTCGTTGAGCAGCTCTAAGGCGACTTGCGCTCAGAGAGGAACACTATGACTTCCAACTACTCATGCATTTATCCCAACTGGAATCTTGATTCTTCCCGCCGGTCGCTTTTTCCTGTCGCCATGCGCGTCCTTCTCACCACTTGCAGCTACCAAGACACCCCCGGCCCCCACCATGCATTGATGGAGTCTCAGGGCTGGGAAATCGTCCGTGAGCGCGGCCCATTATCAGAAGCTCGGATGCTAGAACTCGCCGGTGATTTCGACGCCTTCCTCTGCGGCGATGATGCCATCACTCGCGCCGTCCTTGAGAAATCCCTGCCGCAGCTCAAGGTCATTTCCAAGTATGGCATCGGCCTCGATAAGATCGATATCCCCGCCACCAAGGAGCTTGAAATCCCGGTGCTTTTCACCCCCGGCGTGAATCATGACACCGTCGCCGAGCACACGTTCCTACTGCTGTTAGCCCTTGCGAAAAATTTCCCCTACTCCATCGACAGCACTCGCGCCGGGCGGTGGGACCGCATGACCGGCAGCGAGCTTTTCGCTAAACGCATCGGCCTCATCGGCATGGGCCGCATCGGTCAAGAAGTCGCCCGCCGTGCCCGCGCATTCGGCATGGCAGTGCATGGTTACGGAAATTTTTGGCCGGAGGAAATTGCCGCCGAGTTCCAAATCACCCGCCATGCCACGCTCGACTCACTTTTTGAATCCGTGGACATCATCAGCCCACACACCAACCTCAACGCCCAGACGCTTCACTGCATCAATGCCGAGCGCGTCAATCTCTTGCCCGACGGCTCGTGGATTATCAACACCGGTCGCGGCGAACTCATCGACCAAGCGGCCGTCATCGCCGCCCTCGACTCCGGGAAACTCGCTGGCTACGCCGCCGACGTCCTCGACCACGAACCGCCACCAGCCGATCACCCATTACTCCACCACCCCAAGGTCATCATCACGCCACACGTCGGCTCACGGACCTTTGAAAGCGTGCCACGCCAAGCGATGAAGTCGCTGACGAATCTAATCCACGCACTCAAGGGCGAAGGAGAATGCAATTGTGCTAACGGTGTGATCCGATGACTCAAAGGTCCAGAATTCATGAAACAACGAAGAAAATAGCTGTGATCGTTTGGCATATTTAAGCCGCCTTTAGTAAACACCGCTCTCCCCCCCATCATGAAATCCAGCCCTGCCCTGAGCAGCAATTTCGCTCATCTACAATTCCACGATGGGCAGCTTCTCCGCCTCGGAATGCTTGCAGAGCGCTATTTCGCCGACGATCCAAACACCTGTCTCCTCAAGCTGCGGCAACTATCAGAAGTCCTCGCCCAACTGGTCGCATCCAACGTCGGTATTTTCAACCGGGAGGATGGGCAATACGAACTCCTCAGCCGCCTGCGCGACCACGGCATCCTCCCCTACGAAATCCACCAACTCTTCGGCGAAGTCCGCCGCACGGGAAATTCCGCCAACCACGCGCTCGCTGGTGACCACCGCACCGCCTTGGCGATGCTCAAGATCGTCTGGCAGATCGGCGTTTGGTTCCACCGCACATTCAAGGACGCGAATTTCAAATCCGGCCCTTTTATTCCGCCCCAAGCACCGGCGAACGAAACCGAGGAACTCCGCAGTGAGTTAGAAACTCTTGCTAGCGAGCTGGCCCAATATCAGTCCGCCCATCACGAGAAAACCCAGCAGCTCGACGCGATGGAGGCCGAGCTCAAGGCCGCCAAGGACGAGCAAACCTTTTGGGAAAATCTCGCCACCGAAGCCGAGGCGGAAAAAACCGCCCTCCAGCAGCGACTCGCCGCCAAGCAGGAAGCCGCCGCCACCCAGCCAGCGAAAGCGGTCGCCTCCATGGTCACCGCCTCCGCCAAGGCCGCCACCCACCTCCATCTCGACGAAGCCGAAACCCGCCTGCTGATCGACGCCCAACTCCGCCAAGCCGGCTGGCTCGCCGACTCCGAAAACCTCCGCTACTCCAAAGGCACTCGCCCCGAGAAGGGCAAGAACATGGCCATCGCCGAGTGGCCCAACGAAAGCGGTCCGGCCGATTACGTACTCTTCGTCGGCCTCACCCCCATGGCACCCGTCGAGGCGAAACGGAAAAACGTCAACGTCTCCGCCTCCCTCGTCCAAGCAAAGCGCTACAGCCGTGGCTTCAAGCCCTCCGAGGAAACCCAGATCCACCCGCAAAACTGGGGCGCGAGCGAGGAATTCCGCCTGCCCTTCGTCTTCTCGTCCAATGGCCGCCCCTACCTCCGACAGTTAGCCACTCACAGCGGCATCTGGTTTTGCGACCTCCGCCGCCCGGACAATCTCAGTGACGCCCTGCAAGGCTGGCTCACCCCCGAGGGACTCACCGCCCTGCTCAAGCGCGACGAAGACGCCGCCCATTTGGCACTCGCCAGCGAGACCTTCGACTACGGCTTCCTCGTCCGTTTCTACCAGCGCCTCGCCATCCTCGAAACCGAGGGCGCGATCTCCAGAGGCACCCGCGAAATCCTCATCGCCATGGCCACCGGCACCGGGAAAACCAAAACCTGCATCGCCCTCATCTATCGGCTTCTCAAAACCAAGCGTTTCCGCCGCATCCTTTTCCTCGTGGACCGCTCCGCCCTCGGCGAGCAGGCCGCCAATTCCTTCAAGGACACGCGGATGGAAAACCTCAACACCTTCGCCGATGTCTTCGGCATCAAGGAAATCGACGAGCAAAAACCCGACTCCGAGACCGTCGTCCACATCGCCACCATCCAAGGCATGGTCCAGCGCGTGCTCTATTCGTCGGAAAATAATCCACCACCCGCCGTCGATCAATACGACTGCATCATCGTGGACGAGTGCCACCGCGGCTATCTGTTGGATCGCGAGCTTTCAGAAACCGAGCTCACCTTCCGCAGCTTCGACGACTACGTTTCGAAATACCGCCGCGTGCTCGACTACTTCGCCGCCGTAAAAATCGGCCTCACCGCCACCCCAGCGCTGCACACCACCGAGATTTTCGGCGCGCCGATTTATACCTACAGCTACCGCGAGGCCGTGATCGATGGCTTTCTGGTAGATCACGAGCCACCCTTTAAAATTAAAACCGAACTCTCCGAGCAAGGCATCATCTGGAAAAGTGGCGACGAAATCGAAATCTACCAGAGCGACACCTCCGAGATCCAGCTCCACACCACTCCCGATCAAATCACCATCGAGGTCGAGAATTTCAACCGCAAGGTCATCACCGAGCCATTTAACAAGGTCGTCTGCGAATACCTCGCCCGAGAAATCGACCCCGCCGCCCCCGGAAAAACTCTTATCTTCTGCGCGACCGACGTACACGCCGACCTCGTCGTCAAACTTCTCAAGGAAGCCTTCCGAGAGCAATACGGCACCGTGGACGACGACGCCGTCATCAAGATCACCGGCACCGCCGACAAGCCGCTCAAGCTGATCCGCCGCTACAAGAACGAGATCTATCCAAACGTCGCCGTCACCGTGGACTTGCTCACCACCGGCATCGATGTCCCGAAAATCAGCAACCTCGTTTTCCTCCGCCGCGTAAACAGCCGTATCCTCTTCGACCAAATGATGGGCCGCGCCACCCGTCTTTGCCCCGAGATCGAAAAGGAATCCTTCCGCATCTTCGACGCCGTCGGCATCTACGAATCCATCCAAGGCATCACCGCCATGCGCCCGGTCGTCGTGAACCCAAGCATCAGCTTCACCCAGTTGACTCAGGAACTCACCACCGCGCCCAGCGAGGAGGCCCGCGCCTTGGTGCGCGATCAGCTCGTCACCAAGATCCAGCGGAAAAAACGCCACCTCAGCGAGACCGCCAGATAGGATTTTGAAACCACCGTCGGAATGCCGCCCGATGAGTTAATCGCCCATCTCCGTGCCATTCCTCTAGCCGAAGTCGCCACCTGGTTCACCGAAAACCCCGGCCTCGGCGAAATCCTTGACCGCAAAAACGACGGCCCCTCCCAGCCCATCTTCATTTCCCATCACCCGGACATGTTGCACGATGTCGAGCGCGGCTACGGCAATGCCACCCGCCCGGAAGATTACCTTCAGGAATTCAAGGCCTTCATCGAATCTCACTCCAACGACCTGCCCGCGCTCATCACCGTCGTCACCCGTCCCCGTGAACTCACCCGCAAGCAGCTCAGAGAGCTCTTACTGGAACTCAACAACGCCGGTTTCTCTGAAACCAATCTCGCCGCCGCATGGAAGCAGACCACCAATCAGGACATGGCCGCCAGCATCATCGGCTACATCCGGCAGGCCGCCCTTGGTGATCCACTCATCCCCTTCACCCAGCGGGTGGACGGTGCCCTGCAATCCATGCTCGCCTCACGGTCTTGGACCACGCCCCAGCGCGATTGGCTCAAAAAAATCGCCGCCCAGACCAAGGCCAACCTACTCGTGGACCGCGCCTCCCTCGACGAAGACCACCTCATCTTCAAACGCGAAGGCGGCGGCTTCCCCCGCCTCAACAAACTCTTCGACGGCCAACTCGCCCAAGTGCTTTCCCAGTTCAACGACACGGTTTGGCAGCAGGGAGCTTGAGAGCGGATGACGCTCATGGAAATTTCTGGATAAAAACCATCAATCTCCTAGCCTTTCCCCATGAAACCATTCGAGGAAATCGTCAAATTTATCGCCGATACCGCGGGGGCGGAGAAACTTGCCGCATTTAAGCCATCGAACGCAGCGGAGCAGCGCGTCGCGGAACTTATGACCAAGCAACAGGACGGCTCCCTCAGGCCAAAGGAATCCGAGGAACTCCAGCTCTTCGTTCAGTTGGATCACGTCATGAGCCTTGCCAAGGCTAAAGCCCGCGCACGTAACCGCTCGTCCGCTGCGTGAGCGACGCCGTTTCAACTCGCCTACGCCGCCTCGTTGTCGAGAGGGCGAGCAGCCTTTGTGAGTATTGCCTCATTCATCAGGACGATGCGCATTTCTCCTTCCATGTGGATCACATCGTCAGTCGTAAACAACGAGGCCCCACCACTTCCACCAATCTGGCGCTGGCCTGCTTGCGTTGCAATGTCGCCAAAGGCACCGACCCCGGAGCGTTTATCGGCCGTCCACGCCGGCTAGTCCGGGTTTTCCATCCGCGCGAGGAGCATTGGACGGAACACTTCCAGCTCGCTGCCGCCCGCATTTGTCCACTAACCGATATCGGCGAGGCCACCGTCCAGTTATTGAACCTGAATGCCGGTGATCGCCTTCTGCTTCGCCGCACTCTGATTAAAGCCGGTCGCTATCCTTCGCTGGAGGCTATCGCCTACCTTCGCGATTGATCCTCTCATCCCGCTCTTCGTCTCAGCTTACTCGGAAAGAACGCCAGCGAGGTAAAATCCGACGCGGGCCAATATTTCACCGTCCGCGCCCTCATCGACAGCATGGTCCACGTGATGAAGCCCACGCTCGACGACATCATCCAGGACCCCGCCGCCGGCACCTGCGGCTTCCACATCGCCGCAAACCATTACCTCCGCGAGCACAACGACTTCGATTCCCTCACCGAAGCAAAACAGAAGAAATACCGCACCGGCACCTTTTGCGGTATGGAACACGTCCAAGACACCCATCGCCTCGCCCTCATGAATCTCATGCTCCACGGCATCGAGAACGGCGTCCGTTACGGCGATACCCTCTCCGAAGACGGCGCGGCCCTGCCCAAGGCCACGCTCATCCTCACCAATCCACCCTTCGGCACCAAAAAAGGCGGCGGACTACCCACCCGCACCGACTTCACCTATCCCACCAGCAACAAGCAATTCTGCTTCGTCCAGCACATCTACCGCTACCTCCTGCCCGGCGGTCGCGCCGCCGTAGTGCTGCCAGACAACGTCCTGTTCGAGAGCGGCGTCGGCAAGGACATCCGCCGCGACCTGATGGACAAGTGCAATCTCCACACCATCCTCCGTCTCCCCACCGGCATCTTCTACGCCCAAGGCGTAAAAACCAACGTGCTCTTCTTCACCCGTGGCAAGACCGACAAGGGCAACACCCGGGAAGTCTGGGTCTATGACCTCCGCGCCAACATGCCGCAATTCGGCAAACGCACCCCGCTCACCCGCCAGCACTTCGCCGATTTCGAAAAAGCCTTCGGCTCCGATCCCCAAGTCAACCCCGCCGCCCTCAAAAAACGCAAAGACACCGGCGAATCCGGTCGCTTCCGCAAGTTCACCCGCCAGTGGATCGCCGAGCGCGACGACTCGCTCGACATCTCCTGGCTCAAAGACGACAACGCCGAATCCAGCGCCGACCTCCCCGAACCCGCCGTCCTTGCAGCGAGCGCCATGGAGGAAATGGAAGCGGTCATGGAAGACCTGCGCGGCATCCTAGCGGAACTTGGTGAAGACGTTGAGGAGGTGGTGGGATGAATGATGAAATCCGAATGTCGAATGACGAATTGCCGATTGGATGGGCACAGTCAAAAAATCGGCAACCTCTGTTCACTGAAGAATGGGCGAGCATTCAAACCAACGGAGTGGACGACATCAGGACTTCCTATCGTTCGAATCCAGAATCTCAATAATCCGAAATCGTCCTACAACCATTTTGCCGGCGAACCAGAACCTCGCTATCATCTTCTTGGTGGCGAACTGCTATTCGCGTGGTCCGGAACCCCTGGCACATCGGTTGGTGCCCACGTTTGGCGAGGAGCCGAGGCAGTTCTCAATCAGCACATTTTTCGAGTCGATTTCGATACCGAGAATATGGACAAGCGGTTCTTCCGTTACGCGATCAATCAAAAACTGGACGAGCTAATTGATGTCGCGCATGGCGGGGTTGGGTTGCGTCATGTGACAAAAGGCACGTTCGAAGGCACGGAGATCAAAGTTCCGCCTCTCGCCGAGCAAAAACGCATCGCGGACAAGCTGGAGGCGGTGCTGGGGCGGGTGGACGCCTGCCGCGCCCGCCTCGACCGCGTCCCCGCCCTCCTCAAACGCTTCCGCCAATCC
>JAYUHS010000056.1:0-2226 GCA_043766715.1 Luteolibacter sp. | reverse complement strand
ACATATCATCGGACACTTGGCTGACGGATGCCTCATGCTGAGTGGCATGGCGATTCCCCTTCACCGTGATGGCCGGATAGGTGTCCGTGCGACTGTGGCTATTAATCAATAGGGCGTCGCACTCGGTGTTATTTTTACAGCCCTTGAGATGCTTGGGAATGTGGACTTGGCCGCGATAAGTCGAGCGTCCTTCGCCGACCGAGATGGATTTTGAAACCACGTTAGAAGTCGTATCATCCGCAGCGTGGATCATCTTGGCACCGGTATCTTGGTGCTGGCCAGTATTCGCCAAGGCGATGGAGATGACTTCACCACGGGCGCGCTTGCCCTTCATGATGACACCCGGATATTTCATGGTGAGACGTGAACCGATGTTACAGTCGATCCACCTGACTTCTGCGTCTTCCATGGCGATGCCACGCTTGGTGACAAGATTGAAGACATTTGATGACCAATTCTGCACCGTGACGTATTGAATCTTCGCGCCCTTGAGTGCGACTAGCTCGACGACGGCGGAGTGGAGCGTGGCGGTCTCGAACTTCGGCGCGGTGCAGCCTTCCATATACATCAGCTCGGAGCCTTCGTCCGCGATGATGAGGGTGCGCTCAAACTGGCCGAAGTTTTCGGAGTTGATGCGGAAATAAGCCTGAAGCGGCTGCTTCAGCTTAAGGCCCTTCGGGATGTAAATAAATGAGCCCCCGGAGAATACCGCAGAGTTGAGCGCGGAGAATTTATTATCTCCCGTCGGGATCACTTTGCCGAACCATGGGCGGAAGATATCTGCGTGCTCTTTCAAGCCTTCCGTGGAGTTACAGAAAATGACGCCCTGCTTCGTCAACTCTTCCTTGACGTTAGAGTAGGCCGCTTCCGAGTCGAACTGGGCCTCCACGCCAGCAAGAAAGGCACGTTCTTGTTGTGGAATGCCAAGCCGCTCGAAGGTTTCTAGCACATCAGCGGGAACATCATCCCACGAACGCTTCGGCTTCTCACCGTCTGAGAGGTAATAGCGAATGATGTCGAAGTCGATGGCATTCAAGTCCTCCGTCGCCCAGTTGGTAGGCATCGGCTTATCTTGGAAAACCTTCAGTGCTTTATGTCGGAATTCACGCACCCAGTCTGGGTCGTTTTTCACATTAGAAATATAATCAACCGTGGCAGAGGAAAGGCCTCGACCGGCGTCGAATTTATTACGCTCAGGGAATGTGAAATCGCCCCGAGTGCGGTCGATGTCGATCGCCTCGCGGGTTTCTGCGTCGAGAACGTCTGTGGTGTCGTAGGACATGATAGTTAAATAATATTAAATTTTTAGGAAAGCGCCGGATCCAGTGTGGCTAGGTAGCGGTCGAGCATGACATCTGCCGCGGTGGCGATGAAATCACGAAAAGCTTCTGGCCTTGATCCAGTCTGAGTGTCTTCAAGTGCATCATAGTAAGCGAGACGCGAAGTCGAGTCAGACGGGATGACGATGGCTGGGTAGCCAGCCCGCAGGAAAGCAAGGTTCATCAAGAGTCTAGCCGTGCGGCCATTTCCATCGACAAACGGATGGATGGTGACGAATTTCTCATGCACATCCGCAGCGAGGTGGGCCGGATGAAGCGCGAGGGAAGCCGCCGCAGTTTCAGTTTCCCATTCGGCCATGAGACGCGGGACCTCGAGAAAGTTTGGCGGCTGGTGTTTCGATCCGGCTATTCTAACGGGTACGGTGCGATAGACTCCCGCCCAATCATCAGCGATGCGGCTGAGAACCATTTGGTGTAGCTCACGGACGAGTCGCTCGGTGAGTGGCTCGCTATTTTCTACTAAGCTTTTCACACAATCAAATGCGGCGCTGAAATTGACAGCCTCAAGATGATCCTTGAGCGGCTTACCCGCGATGGTAATACCTTTAGAAAGCACCATTTCGGTCTCGCGAAGGGTGAGTGAGTTACCCTCGATCTGAATGCTGGAGGCGATGACTTCAAGGTCGAAGGCGGCAATGACTTTTTCCTGTAACGCACGGACTTGCGATGGCTCCAGAGGCCTTAAAGCCTGCAGGCGCCGCTGCTTTTCGGTGAGTTGGACGAGGCGATTCATTACTTAGGCTAGTGCCGGTTCTTTGAGGAATTCGTAGCCGTCTTTTTCCAGTTCTAAAGCGAGTTCCGGGCCGCCGGATCGGACGATTCTTCCCTCTGCCATCACATGGACGTGGTCCGGTTTGATATAGTCGAGCAGCCGCTGATAGTGAGT
>JAYUHS010000055.1:0-15873 GCA_043766715.1 Luteolibacter sp. | reverse complement strand
TTTGGAAATCATGAGTCGCCACATCAATGCCATCTCCGGCCGCCTGAGCCTCCGCCCGCCGCAACGCCGCTCGCTGGAAATCCTGCACCGGATCACCGAGATCGCGCCGCCTTCCAAGAACCTAGACCGCGAGGCGGTGCTGAGCGTTATCCGCAGTGAGTTCCCTAACGTGATGGATTTCGAGCGGGAGTTTGCGTCGCTCTGCTTTGCCCTCGCCACTGGCGTTGGAAAAACCCGGCTGATGGGAGCCTTCATCGCCTACCTGCATCTGGAGCATGGGATCAACAACTTCTTCGTCATGGCTCCAAACCTGACGATCTATAAAAAGCTGATCGCCGACTTCACGCCGAACACGCCGAAGTATGTTTTCAAAGGCATCTCGGAATTTGCAACTGACGCGCCGGAGATCATCACCGGTGATGACTACGAAGCGAAAGCAGGTAGCCTATTTGACCAAGTCCTGCGCTGCAAAATCAACATCTTCAATATCAGCAAAATCAACAGCGAGGTGCGGGGCGGGAAGTCTCCTAGGATCAAGCGGCTGAGCGAATACATTGGCGAGAGCTACTTCGAATATCTGGCCGCGTTGCCGGATTTGGTGCTGATCATGGACGAGAGCCACCGCTACCGCGCCAGCTCGGGCGTCCGGGCGATCAATGAACTCAAACCGTTGCTGGGACTTGAACTAACAGCGACTCCTTTCACTGAAGGACCGAAAGGCGCAGTGCCATTCAAGAACGTGATCTTCGACTACCCACTCGGCAAGGCGATGGACGACGGTTTTGTCAAACAACCCGCCGTCGTGACGCGCAAGGACTTCGATCCGAAAGGCATGACGCCGGAAGCACTCGAAGAGCTGAAGCTTCAAGACGGTGTGCGGATGCACGAACAGACGAAGGTGCTCTTGGAGACTTATGCCCGTGAGGCTGATGTGAAGATTGTGAAACCCTTCGTGCTCATCATTGCACGGGATACCACTCATGCGAAGCAGTTGCTAGATCACATCCAGTCCGATGGATTTTTCGCCGGGCGCTACAAGACCAAGGTCATCCAAGTGGACAGTAGCAGGTCAGGTGCGGAAGAAGATGAGATGGTGGAGCGGCTGCTGAAGGTGGAACACAACGACGAGCCGACGGAGATCGTGATTCACGTCAACATGCTCAAGGAGGGCTGGGACGTGACTAACCTTTACACGATCATTCCGCTGCGAGCCGCGAACGCCCGGATCCTTATCGAGCAATCCATCGGACGTGGTCTGCGTCTGCCCTACGGCAAACGCACGGGCGTCGATGCGGTGGACCGGCTCAGCATCATCGCTCACGACAAATTTCAAGAGATCATCGACGAAGCGAGCCGCCCGGGTTCGATCATCAAGATGCAGCAAATCATTCTTGGCGCGGAGGAGGTGGAGCAAACGACTGCGACCGTGGTTTCAGAATCTAATCTGAAGGCGAAGCTGGGGTTCCAACCGGAACAGCAAACATCCAGCACTCAAGACGCCGGGAAAGCTAGTCTGCCGGTTTTCCTTAAACCAGAAGAGCAGCGGGTGGCGCAGATCGCCTACAACGTGATCAAGATGCTGGAAGCCAAGCCCCAGCAAGTGCCAACGATGGAGGCGCTGAATTGGGCCGAGAACCAGAGTTCCATCGTTCAGGATGTCATCGCGCTTTACCGACCGCAGCAGATGGAAATCGAAGGCATCATAGAGATGCCCGATATCGCTGCGATTGTCAGCCAGACGACGAAGCTGATCGTGCAGGAGATGATTCCAATCCCGCGAATTCTTGTGGTTCCCAAGGGTGATGTGAAAACTTGGTTTGAGCCATTCACCCTTGAACTCGGCACGCTGAACTATCCGGTGCCTTCCAAAGACTTGTGGGTTCACAATCTTCACACCGGCAAAGGGGAGGCGGTGACCGTTAGTAACGCCGGTTTCCGCGAAGCTCGCATGGAGGACTATGTGGTGGGTGGATTGGTAGATTTCGATGACGTGGCCTACGACAGCAATGCGGATTTGCTCTATCATCTCGCCACGCAGACGGTGAAACATTTTCTCGGCTACCTACCGGAAGAAGAAGTTTGGCAGGTGCTGAACCACTATCAGAAGGACATCGCCAACTATATTCACCTTCAGATGCACCAGCACTACAAGGAGGAGGAAGTGGATTATGAGGTGAAGATCAGTAAGGGCTTCACGGACCTGAAACCCAGTGCTTTCACCGCCAGCGCCACCGAAGCACCGCTCGACTTCAAGGTGTCACCCAAGGACAAGAGTAACATGGCCAAGTATCTCTTCGGCGGCTTCAAGAAGTGCCTCTATCCGGTGCAGAAGTTCCAATCCGACGCGGAGCGCCGCCTCGCTGCCATTTTGGAGCGTGATGCGTTAAAATGGTTCAAACCGGCGAAAGGTCAGTTCCAGATTTACTACAAACAAGGCGCTAACCATCCCGAGTATCAGCCGGATTTCGTGGCCGAGACCGAAACGACAATCTACATGCTGGAACCGAAGGCAAAAAACGAGATGGAAGATGCCATCGTCCTCGCGAAAAAGAAAGTCGCGGAAAAGTGGTGTCGGAACGCCAGCAACTACGCCACCGAACATCACGGCAAGCCGTGGAAGTATCTGCTGATTCCCCACGACGTGATCGCGGATAACATGACTGTTGAGGGGCTGGCGGCTAAGTTTACCGGATGAAATCAATGGCAGTCATCTCGGAAGAGGCGCATCGCTTGCCGTATGGTACGAAAGGCCCAATGGACACCAAGACGGAGAAATACGGGATGTTTCCGCTAGGGAATCGATCAAGGGCAAGTGGGCGGAACTGGTAAAAATAGTAGGCGGAAAAGAGCGCGTGGAAGAGATCGCTGCGGGGTGTCGCTACGGATTGCGGCAAGACGCCACAGCCACCACGCGGAAGTATCGCAAGGAGCGGTGGACTCCGATCCGCCGTATCCACGAAATCCCAATGCTGGGTGCCGTGCCGCATCCCATTGATTTGCCATGGGCTTCGGCGATTCGGAGATCGTCGATCCATGATCGAAGCGCTGGTGCTTGGGCAGGCGTAGGCTTTTGCGGATAATTGGACGGGGGCGGGGCGTTAAGAACTGCGACTGGAAGTCACAGCCACCTTGCAGAGGCGGCGATTGTGCGGCTTAAGATCCGCTGGAGTCGTCCGCCGTGCCTACCAGACGGAGAATTTTTTTAGCGTGCCATCCGCCGCTTGCCTGATTCACTGCGGCCACCCGCCCATGCCAGTCGCTGCTCATGAAGACACTTTGTTGCTAGTCGATCCCGACCTAGATTTCCTTGATTGGGCGACGAAGCATCTCGCGGCGAAGGGTTTACGAGTGCTGCGGTGTGATAATGCGGCGAATGCCGTCAAAGTCATCGCGAAAACCCCCATCAGCGTGGTGGTGGCGGCGATGGAGTTAGAGCCCTTCGACGGCATGGAGTTACTCGGCCGGATCCTCCAACAACGGCCGCAAACGTTGGTGGTGCTGACCGCCGGATTTCCGACCACGGGTCAGATCATCGAGGCCACGCAGCGAGGAGCCCACGATGTTTTACGAAAGGAGTCGCTGGCTTTCGAACTGCGGCCGGTGGTGGAATCCGCGCTGCAGACGCAGGATGACCGCCGCAGTGCCGGCCAGCCAGATGCGGAAATGCCGAAGCACGACGCCCGGGTGAAAATGATCGGGATTTCCCGCGCCTTGCAGGAGGTTTTTAAGCTCGTGGGCCGTGTCGCCCGGTCTGACGCGCCGATTTTGATCGCCGGAGAAAGTGGCACCGGCAAGGAGCTGGTGGCGAAGGCGGTGCATGAATACAGTCCGCGCCGCCAGCGGGAAATGATCACCATCAACTGCGGGGCGATTCCTGAAAATCTGTTGGAGAGCGAGCTTTTCGGTCATGAAAAGGGCTCCTTCACCGGGGCCATCGCCCGCCGCGCCGGACGTTTCGAGCAGGCGGACGGCGGCACGTTGTTTCTGGATGAAATCGGCGACATGCCGCTCTCGATCCAGGTGAAGCTGCTGCGGGTGCTGCAGGATGGCTCGTTTTCCCGCGTCGGGGCGAATGAAACTCTGACGACCGATGTGCGGATCGTGGCGGCGACCCATAAGAATTTGACGGAAGAGGTCGCTGCCGGACGCTTTCGCGAGGATCTCTACTACCGGCTCAATGTGGTGGAAATCAAGATCCCAGCACTGCGCGAGCGGCTGGAGGACATCCCGCTGCTGGCCGAGTATTTCCTCCAGCGCATCACGAGGAAAAACGGAATGGCACGTATCCGCATTTCCGCAGAGGCCGTCGCCACGCTGCAATCTCACGACTGGCCAGGTAATGTCCGTGAGTTAGAAAATACGATCGCCCGAGCCTGCGCTTTGGCCTCGTCGCACATTTTACTGCCCGCCGACATCCCACTGGCATCTGCGCCACGGCGGTCGCCGGCTGGATTTACCGCTGCGATCGACCAAATAATCAACGCCGCGCCGGGGGGAATCGATTTACTCGAATGGCTCGGCGGTGAGGTGGCGGGCCGGATTCTTGAGCGATCGGACGGTGATTTTAAGGAAGCCTCAAGGACGCTCAATCTGCCGATGGCGGATCTTCGCAAGCTCCTCGCTCGCAAAGAGTGACGTGCGGCAGTGGTGGCTGAGTCGGTAGATTTTCAAGCATCCGGGCTGGCAATGGCGAAGTTCCCCTTTTAGCGTCTGCCAATCCGATGAAGCTGTGGCCGATTTTTTCACTCCTCCTGCTAGCCCAGCAGTGTCTTCCGGGACAAGGAGTGGCTGCCGAATCCGAACGGGAGCGTAGAGGCGAAGCGGCGCTTGCTGACGGGCTCTGGGAGATCGCGGAGCAACATTTCCGGGAATGTCTAGCCGATGCAGGGCTCACTCCGGCGGCGAAATCCCAGATCGCAGTGCGCCTTGCCGAGTCATTGATCCGTGCTGGAAACTCGGCGGAGGCCCTCGAACTACTCGCTCAGTCGTTCGCTGTGAAAAACCCGGAAGCACCATTCTGGAAGGCCCATGCGCTTGCCAGCCAACACCATTTCACAGAAGCAGCCACTCTATTTTCTGCCATACTTGCGGATCCGACCTCACCGCACCGCATCGAAACTGGGATGACGCTCGCCAGTCTCCAGCTCGCACTGGACCACCCAGAAGCAGCGCTCGAAACGCTGGCCACGCTCATTCCCGATGCCTCCGAGGCGGCGGCGGTAAAAATCCGACTCTATCAAGTCGAGATCTTGCTCGACCTCAAGCGGACGGTCGCCGCCCGCCAAGCCTTGCCAGTGACCGACGTCATCTCGGCGAGTGATCGCCCGTTGCTGGCATTTCTGGAAGCCCAACTGCTTGTCAGCGAGGGAGATCCGGTAGCCGCTGAAACTAGTTTCCGCGAACTCGTCAATCACCCTCAAGGCCAATCGCTCCGCCATCACCACTCGGCGGCCATCGGTCTAGCCGATGCGCTGCTGGCTCAGAAAAAGCCGGACGAAGCGGCGAAATCGCTACTGGAATTCATCCAAGAATCTCCGACCTCGCCCCTGCTTGAAGCGATGTTTTCCCGGATTCTTCAGTGTTTACCTGAAAAACCGACCACCACCGACCCCATCCTCGAGCGCCTCGCCCTGTGGATCCCGTCGCCTACCCTAGCGACCATGAGTCACCTTGCCAGCCCGAGCACTGATAGCAACTCGACCGTCGCGGCTTGGCCCACTGATGCCCCGGCGAGTGATCTAGCGGAACGAGTGGCAGTTTCCCTCTACACTCGGGCAGTGGGGCTTCATCGCATCGGCACGGATGAGACCACTGCCGAGGCCCGGCACTTGTTACACCGACTCCGGCTGGAAAATCCCGACAGCCTGCTCGCCAGTCGAGCGCTCTATCAGTCCGCACGCTGGCTGCTTGATGCGGGATCGGTCGAGCAAGCGTTCTCGATCCTCAACACGCTGCGTGATATTTCAAAATCCCCTGAATTGAAGGGTGAGGCCGCGTTCGTCGAGGCCCGGGCCGCCTATCTGAACGGCGACCCACAAAAGGCGATCCAACTCTTCGACGAAGCCGCGCTCACCCTCACCGCACCCGAGGCACGTTCGGCGAAATTACTCGCTGCCGTCGCCCGGCTCCGCAATGGCGATGCTCGTGGAGTCGCTCTGATCCAAAATCAAGGCACCCCTCAGGACAAGGAACTCGAAGCGGACCTTGATCTGGAGCGAGCTCTCGCCACCACACCACCCAGCGAGTCTCGACCGCTATTAGAAAGTTTTCTCGCTCATTTTCCAGACCACCCCCGCGCTGCGGAAGCCCGCATGGCCGTGGCTGAAGCGGCCTTGGCCGGACCCACGCCAGATCTCGTGTTGGCGGCGAGCCAGTTGCCAGCCTTGTCGTCGGCACCGGAAAATTTCGCCTTCCGGATCGCACTGATTCGTTTACGAATCGCAGATTTATCCAAGGACACCGCCGCGACACTCACTGAGGCGCAGTCGATCATCGACACCTATCCGGGAGATCCTGCCGCAGAGGCAGCCCTCACGCTCGGCCGGACTTTATTTCAAACAGGTAGCTACAAAGACGCCCGGCTCGTCCTCGAAAAGCTCGCCGCCACCGATCCCCTCCCCGCCCGTGCCCAAGCCGCTTGGCTGCTTGCCGCCCGCTCCGCCGCGCTCAGCGGCACTCCCCAGTCACGAGTGCAAGCGACCACCCTTTTCGAAAAAGCCGCCGAAATCAAGGGTCCGCTCACCGCCATCGCCATGCTGGAAGAAGCCGGGCACCTCATCGATATGTATCGCCTCCCAGAAGCTTCCACTTTTCTCAAAAAGTGGACGAAAGCACTCCCGGAAAACGATCCACTCCAGCTTCCCGCCGGACTTTTGTTAGGGGAGGCACTGTATGCCCAAGGCAGCGGCAACCTCGCATCCCTCGTGGAAGCCCTCGAGGTTTACGACAAGTTAGTTTCCCAAGCGAAAAACCAGCCAGCCCTGCTGAATCGCCTCCAATATCTCCGCGGCACGACGCTTGAGCAGTTACCCGACCCGAAAGACGCAGCCAAGAAACGCGGGAAGGAAGCGCTTCAAGCCTATCACTCCGTTTTAGAAACCACCACACCTCCTGCCGAGTGGGAATACTTCGAGCGTTGCGGATTCAGCGCACTGGCTCTCCTAGAAAAGGCCAGTCGCTGGCAGGCCGCCGTCACCGTGGCTGAAAAAATCGCTGCGTTTAAAGGCCCTCGTTCCCAAGAAGCCGCCGCCCGCGCCAGCAAGATCAAGCTGGAACGCATGATCTGGGAAGACTGACACCCGCCTATCTATTTCATTTTAAATTCAATTTATGCCTAACCTCCTCGTCACTGGAAAATCCGGCCGCATGGGCCAGACCATCATCGAAGCCGCCTCCCTCGCCGGAGTCCCCGTCACCGCCACCCACGACGCCGGCGAGGATCTGGACACCGCCATTTCCATGGCCACTTGCGCCATCGACTTCACGATCCACTCGTTCACCACCGCCGTGGTCGAGGCGGCGCTCAAGCACGGCACCAGCCTCGTCATCGGCACCACTGGCCACACCGACGCGGAGCGCGAGATCATCTATCAAGCCGCCAAATCCATCCGCATTGTTTACGCCGCAAACTACTCGGTGGGAGTGAACACCCTGTTCTGGCTCACCCGTCTCGCCTCCCGCATTCTGACCCAAGAGCACTTCGACATCGAGGTCACCGAGATGCACCACAAGCACAAGATCGACGCCCCCTCCGGCACCGCTCGCCGCCTGCTAGAAATCCTCAACGAGGAAACCCATACCTCCTATCAAGACGACATCGCCCACGGCCGCATCGGTAATATCGGACCGCGCAAGCCCCGTGAAATCGGGATGCACACCCTCCGTGGCGGCGACGTCGTCGGTGATCACACGGTGCTTTTCGCTGCCGATGGCGAACGCGTCGAGCTCACCCATAAGGCCTCATCTCGCATGACTTTCGCATCGGGAGCCGTCCGCGCGGCCTGCTGGCTTGAGGGCCAACCCATCGGCCTCTACGACATGCAAGACGTCCTCGGCCTTAAATAGGTCCGTGGCCCAGCAATCCCTTTTGATGAAAAAAAATTCCTCCATGCGCCTGCTCCTGATTTCACCCGTTCTGCTGACCTTGGCCGCGTGTCAGCCACCGGAAAAAAAATCCACCTCAGCGCCACCTGCGACTCTACCCGAGGTAGCCAAGGCGGCTCCCTCGGACATCAAGACCTCGGTGATCCGCATCAATTCCACCCAGCAATCATGGAATCCGGGCCAGCCGTGGGAGAAAAACCCGCCGAACCAACGCCGCGCCCTCGCCGCCATCGTCGCTCCGCAGCGCGTGCTGACCACTTCCGAGCTGGTCGCAGACGCGACCTATCTCGAATTCGAGTCGCCGGATGGCGCTCATCTGGCTCAGGCCAAGGTCATCGCCGTGGACTATGAGGCAAATCTCGCCCTGCTGGGACCCGCCTCAGAGAAGGAAGGAAACGCCCTTTTTGACAACACGACGCCGTTGGAAATCGCCGGGCCTGCCAAAATCGGTCAGGTCCTAGAAATCCTCCAAATCGAGGACAACAGCCAGACGTTACTCACTCCTGGAAGTCTCCAGAGCATCAACGTCAGCTCGAATTTCCTGCCCGGTCACGGATTTTTGACCTATCAAGTGAAGGCCTCGATGCAAAGCGCCGCCAGCAGCTACTCGCTACCTGTGCTGTCGCAGGGAAAACTTTCCGGCGTACTCATCAGCTACAGCGCGAAGGACCAGCTTTGCGACGTCGCCTCCACGGACATCGTTTCTCGCTTTTTAAAAGAAAGCGCTGCCGGCGACTACCAAGGATTCCCCAGCCTCGGCATGTCACTCGCCCGTACCGAGGACAGCTCATTTCGCCAATGGCTGAAACTCACTGACAACCAAGGCGGTATGTATATCAGCAGCCTCCGCAAGGGCGCAGCCGCTGCGACAGCCGGGGTGGCCAAGGGCGATGTGCTGTTGGCCATCGACGGCCATCTCATCGACCGCCGTGGCTACTACCAGCACCCCGCTTACGGCAGCGTGTTCTGGGGCCACCTCGTCCGCGGGGAGAAATCCACTGGCGATTCCATTTCCCTGTCGCTGCTGCGCGAGGGTAAGCCGTTGGAAATCAAGGCCACACTCACCCGTGAGGATGAAAAATCCAAGCTAGTTCCGGAATACAACTTCGGGGAAGCGCCAAACTTCCTCGTCAAGGGTGGCCTCGTTTTCCAAGAACTATCACGTCCATTATTGGAATCCTTCGGCGAAAATTGGGAAACCCGCGCACCGCTCGAATTCCTCGACGCCCTCGAAAATCCCGAAAAATACGAGGGCAAGGTGGACCGCATCATTTTCCTCAGTGGATCCATTCCCACGCCGGCCACCGTCGGATACGAAAGTCTGCGCAACCTCATCGTCCGTAAGGTAAATGGTAGCGAAATCAAAAACATGAAAAGCTTGATCGATGCCTTCAAGGGCAACCTCGGCAAGTCTCACTCGATTGAGTTCGAGGACCAGAAATTCACCATTTACATGGACGAGGCCGTCAGCACCGCCGTGGACGCACAACTCCTCCAGCGCGGCATTCCCGTCCTCTCACGAGCGGAATGATTTGCGCTGCCGGAAGTGCCGCCCACATTGCCAGACAGTTCTCTCGCCTCGCATCGTTCTTCAAGAGCCTACTGCCTCCTTTTCCTTTTCCTTTTCCAACCGCTGTTGATTCGTAAAACATGAAAGCCCTCTTCCAGTCCATCGTCCCCGCCGTTTCCATCAGTGCCGCCTTGGTTTCTTCCTCCGGCGCCTTCGGTTTCCGGGAGGCCGATCCACTTGATGCCAAGGCGACCGAGGCCGCCACCACGGTGCTCACCGCGAAAATCCTCGAAAGTTCGCAGTTCGCCCACAAGCAGCTCGACGAGGCAATGGCCGGGAAATTCCTTGATCGCTACCTCGACACCCTCGACGTGGCCCATCTGCTTTTTCTGCAGAGTGACTTGGATGAATTCGCCAAATCCCGTCCCAAACTCGCCGAAATGACGCGGACCGATGGCGATTCCAGCCTCGCCCACGTCATTTTCAAACGCTACCTCGAACGCCTCGAACAACGGGTGACCTTCGTCACGGACCTGCTAAAAAACGAAAAATTCGATTTCACCAGCGACGAGAAATTTTCCTACGACCGTAAAAACGCCCCCCGCCCTGCCGATGCGGATGCCGCGAAATCCCTGTGGAAGCAGCAGCTCCGCTATGAATACCTCCAAGAAAAACTCGCGGGCAAAAAAGAAGCCGAGATCGTTCAGATCCTCACCCGCCGCTCAGCCCGCACGGCGAAAACCATGCGGAAATTCGACGAGAAGGCCGTGCTGGAATTCTACCTAGAAGCCCTTGCCCAAGTCTATGATCCGCACTCCGACTACATGGGCCCGGAGCAGCTCAAGACCTTCGAAATCGGCATGAACCTCGCTCTCGTCGGGATCGGCGCGACCCTGAGGAACGATGATGGTTTTTGCAAAGTTTACGAACTCATCCCCGGTGGTCCGGCCGCCCGCAGCGGACTCATCAAGGCCGGCGATCGCATCGTCGGAGTGGCACAGAAACAAGGCGATGAATATGTGGATCTCGTCGAGCTACCACTGACCCAAGCCGTGGAAATGATCCGCGGGAAGAAAAACACTCCAGTTTTTCTCAACATCATCCCCTCGACCGCCGCCGATGACAGCGTCCGCAAGAAAATCACCATCATCCGCGAGGAAATCAAGTTAGAGGACCAGCAAGCGAAGGCTCAAATCATCGACCTTCCCGTTGGCGAGAAGACTCAGCGCATCGGCGTCATCGATTTACCGGGATTTTATGCAGGTGAGGGAAACACCAAGAGCGGCCCGACTTCCTGCACGGCAGACGTCGCCCAGATCATCACCAAGCTGAAAAAGGAAAACGTCACCGGCATCATCCTCGACCTCCGGCGGAACGGTGGCGGCTCACTCAAGGAGGCCATCGACCTCACCGGACTCTTCATTCCATCCGGTCCAGTGGTGCAGACTCGTAACATGGAAGGCCGGACGGAAATCGGTAAAGACCAAGACGAAGCAGTCGCCTACGACGGCCCACTCGTCGTCCTGACCAGCCGCCTCAGTGCCTCCGCCTCAGAAATCCTAGCAGGTGCGCTCCAAGACTATGGCCGTGCTGTCATCGTGGGCGATACCTCCACCTTCGGAAAAGGCACCGTCCAGACGATCGTCCCGCTGTCCCGCATCATGCAGAACGAGGGAGTCATTCCCGGCAGTGATCCCGGTGCGCTCAAGGTGACGATCAGTAAATTCTATCGCCCCAGCGGCAAGTCCACTCAGCTCGAAGGCGTCAAGGCAGACATCGTCATCCCCTCGGCCTTCGACGTGCCAGAAATCGGCGAGTCCGACCTCGGCAACCCGCTGCCATGGGACACCATTCCCGCCGCGAAATACACCGAGTCGAATCGCGTGGCCCCCGCCCTCGAAGCCCTACGCAGCCACTCCAGCAGCCGAATCGCCAAGAACCCAGATTTCTCAGAACTCAAAGCCGAGATCGAACGCGGTCGCAAAATGCGGGCGGAAAAAACCGTGTCGCTCAACGAGGCCCAGCGGCAGAAGGAGAAAGATGACCTCAAAGCCCGCTCGGAAACTGCCAAGAAAGATCGTCTTGCTCGGGCCGTCACTCCACCACCGGCCTACGAAGTGACGGTCAAAAATGCGAGTAACCCCGGCCTTGGTGAAATCTACAAACCTAAGGCCCCCGTCGCCGAACTCGATCCAGATTCCGGGGACGTCGAAGCCACTAATCCAGTTTCGGACGAGGACATTATCCTCCGCGAGGCCCAGAATATCCTCCTCGACTACTCCAGCCTGCTCAATGGCCAGCCCATCGTAAGCCAACGCTGAGTCGAGGCCGACCCTCATTCAATCTGATCCGAGGGATTACTCTCAATCGTCACCGCTCCGTTTTTAACTGAGACGGGCCGCAGCAAGTTCGTTAAATCCACCGCTTGGAATCCCTGCTTGATACTTCACCGGCATCCGCTATCCACCGCGCCATGCTCCCTGCTCTCACCGGCGAATCGCCCGAATCCCTCGCCTCGTGGCTCAAGGAAGCGGGCGAGCCAGCCTTCCGTGCCGCACAGATTCTCGAATGGATTTGGAAAAAGAAAGTCACGTCATACGATGCGATGACAAATCTCCCGGCCGTGCTGCGCACCAAGCTGGCGGACTCATTCCGGCTTACCTCGCTGGAGCACTCGACCACCCAAGGTAGTGCCGACACCACTCGCAAGTTCCTCTTCCGCCTCCACGACGGTCGCTACGTGGAAAGCGTGCTCATCCCAGCGAATCCCGCTCTCTACGGCGAGAAGTCAGACCGTCGCACGCTGTGTGTCTCCTCGCAGGTCGGTTGCGCCTATGGTTGTAAATTCTGTGCCTCCGGGCTGGCCGGATTTACGCGAAATCTCGACGCCTCAGAAATCGCCGGGCAGGTTCTCGCCGCCGAGCAACTTTCCGGCGAGCGTGTCGATTCGCTCGTCTTCATGGGCATGGGCGAGCCGATGGCAAATCTCGACCACCTGCTCGCTGCCATCTCGCTCATCACTGGCGAGAAGACCCTCCACCTCGGTGCCCGCCATCTCACGATTTCCACTTCCGGCCTAGTCCCGCAGATCAAGAAACTCGCCGAGCACCCGCAGCAGATCCGCCTCGCGATTTCCCTGCACGGTGCGACCGACGACGTCCGCGAGAAGATCATGCCCATTAACAAAAAGTGGCCGGTCGCCGAGTTATTCGAAGCGCTCGACTACTGGAACTCGAAGAAAAACCAAAAACTCACGCTGGAATACATTCTCATCCAAGACGTCAACGATTCGCTGGAGCAGGCCGCAATTCTCGCGAAAAAAGCCCGCAAAATTTCCGCCAAGGTCAACCTCATCCCCTACAACACGGTCGAGGGACTGGAGTGGAAACGCCCGCCGAACAACCACTGCAAGGCCTTCCAACAGATCCTCCAAAACGCCGGAGTCACCGCGAACCTCCGCCTCGAAAAAGGCCACGACATCGACGCCGCCTGCGGCCAACTCCGCCTCAAGCAAGAAACTGCAGAAGGAATCATCGACGCCCCAAGTCGCCGCTGATCGGAAATGCTACCGCTGGATAGGCTCCCGAACTGTTTGTTGATAAGTGCTTTGTACCTTTTTCGGCCCAGACCTCAGAGATATTTCATGAAGGCGGTATAGACCTCCGAGGGGATGTCGAGGAGGCTGTAGTCCTTGGCAGAAACGAAGAGCAGGCTTTGCTTACCCTTGCCGAGGAGTTCGTTGTCGGTACCGAAGATCTGGTGCTCGAGGGTGCAGAATTTCCGGTTAAAATCAGCAACCCGGATTTTCACGGTGATGGTGTCAAACTCGCGAGCCTCGCGGACGAATTTGTGCTCAAAAGAGCGGGTGAGGATGTAAAACTTCGTGGTTTTTAAATCAAAGTCCGGCATCGCGGTATTGAAAAACAGCTCGCGAGTTTTCCCGACGAAGAGGCCATACATTCCAAAGTAAACGTTCCCCACCGAATTCGTGTCTTGGTAGGTGGCGATCATTGAGTAAACGAACCATTTTTCCTCGAAATGGCCGCCAAGCGCGTGGTGATCTTGCGGGGCGACGACATCGGAACCGGTGACGGCAGTGGCGGTCTTGGCGATGGCCTTGAGCGCGGGGATTTCCGATGCCGCTTCGATCACTTCGCCAGCCTTTTCGGTGACGACGCGGAGTAGATCGGCATTGAAAACCAGCCAAATCACATGGGCGAGCGGCAGGATGGGACCGAGAATCATGAGCGTCGTATCGCTTTTCAAGTAGCCAAAAGCGAAGATCGCAAGCGAGAGGCAGGCCATCGAGAACATCTTGATTTGCGGCAGCGGTCGTTGGGAATTCGGGACGTAGCAGCGGGCAATGGCAAGGGCGGCGTAACCGACGAAAAAGGAAGCGTAGAATACCATAAAGTATTCGAGCTCAAGATGGGCAACGAGGCCGATGATGGAGACGAGACCGACGACGAGAAAGGTCGGGATCGGCGAGCCAAGAATCTGCTTGGGGATGAGAGAAATGAGCATGTTCTCGCTCTTTTCCACGTTTTTCCCGAGGAACCACTTGAGGGCGACGTAGCCGCTGTCGAGCGTGGTCAGCGCACAGATGCAGAGGAAGGCGAAGTAGGCGGTGGGCATCAGACCGCCGCTGGGGAAGGTCTTGGTGAAGTACCGGGTGACCAGATCGTGGGCATAATTGAAGCGATCCACCCCTTCGACACCGGGAGAAATGCCGCCGCTCGCCTTCATCACCCACATCGCGAGGCAGCCGTGGAACAGCAGCATCAGGAAAAAAATCGAGCCACCCCAGAAGTAGCCAGAACGGATGGACGTCTTCTCGCGGTGCATCTGGATGGCGCGCTGCCAATGCTGAAGATCCAGCCACGGGCCGACGAGCAGGCCGATGACCAGCGGGATCGCATAGCCGAAAAAGCGGGCACCCTTCCACTCGTCTTGGAACGGTGAAGTCCACTGGAATGGCTGCGGGACGAGCGGCCGGAGATTGAAAAGAATGGTGCCCACGCAAATCACCAAAATACCTCCCATGAGCGCGTGGCTGAATTTGATTTTTTCAATGCTGAATTCCTCCCCGAACAAGCAGCCAGCCGCGAGGATGACGAAGACGATCAAGCACAAGTAAAGCCACAGCAACGCCCCGCTCGCCAGATTCAGCGGGACGAAAAGGTAGTTCACCAAGGCGAAAACGGTCAGTGCGAGGGCGACCACTTGGTAGATGTAGAGGATCAGCCGGAAGGGCCTGGAGAATTTATCGAAGAAGATCGCCAACGATTCCTGCCCGCCGCTGTGTTTCTTCGCAACGCTTTCAGTCACAACGCCGAACAGCATGAGGCCGAGCGCATTTGGGATGGCAAACATCAACAGCCCTTGAAGACCGAACATGAACGTCATCTGCACGCTGAAAAACAGCCCCAACCCCCACATCCACGAGAGAGCCACGGAATTTCCCCACAGAATTGCATTCAGCCAACGTAAGTTCATAAAGCCCCCCAAGGAATCCGCATTTGCGCCGAGCGGCAAGCTAGATTCTCGCATTCCAGAGGTCGTCTCGGGCTGTGGATCGGATCATCGGCCAGAAAAAGCGAGAACCCGGGATGGACGAAAGCTCCCACCGTAGGCTTCACTCCTGCCCTATCGAATTATGGAACCGCTCGAACATCTTTTGGACAACAACCGGGCATGGGCGGAATCGATCCGTGCAGACGACCCAGATTTTTTCAAAAAGCTCTCCACCCAGCAAAATCCCGAATACCTCTGGATCGGCTGCTCGGACAGCCGCGTCCCTGCCAACCAGATCACCGGCCTCGCCCCGGGGGAAATTTTCGTCCACCGCAACGTCGCAAACATTGTCGCCGAGACCGATTTCAACGTCCTCGCCGTGATTCAATACGCGGTGGATGTCCTGAAAGTCCGCCACATCATCGTCTGCGGCCACTACGGCTGCGGCGGCGTGCGCGCGGCTTTGGAAAATTTCCGCCATGGCATGATCGATAATTGGCTGGCCGGTGTCCGCTCACTCGTCCGTGAAAATCAACAGGAACTCGACCGGCTCGATTCCGACTCCGCCGTGGACCGGCTCTGCGAGCTAAACGTGCTGGCCCAGTCCGCCCATGTCGCTCGCACCACCATCATCGAGGATGCTTGGGTCCGGGGCCAAGAAATCACCATCCATAGCTGGATTTACCGCCTCAGTGACGGCCTGATCACCCCGCTCTCCGCCCCCATTTGCCGTTCCTTGGATAATT
>JAYUHS010000054.1:0-37061 GCA_043766715.1 Luteolibacter sp. | reverse complement strand
AGGAGCTTGTCTTTGATAGAGGATTTCATGTGCGGTGTTTTTTCGGTGATTGGATGCACCACCGGAAAGCGCTTACACAGAATTTCTTACACTCCCGACACCCGTTCAAGTTGCCCTTGGTGCGGTTCATTAAGGCAGATCAAGAATTCATTGCCGCGCAGGCTTCTGTCGGAACTCTCGCACTTCGGGCCACCGGCAAGCTTGAAATCGCGGTGAAGGTGATCACCCGCGGCGGTGCGATCAACATCGTAGAGGCTCCTCTCGCCGAGGATACGCTCAAGAAAACCCGCAAACACAAGGAAGTTACTAGCATCAAGCTCGGCATCGTCCTGCCCACCAATTTCGATCCCGCCGTGCCTGCGAAATTTCTTTGGGTCAGCTCACCCATTAACAGCGAGGCAGATCGACTCGCCGGCAATATTCCCTCGATCGGCACGTATGCAGCCACCGCCGTCTCCCAAGGCTGGGCGGTCATCGCCGTCGATTGCAATCTGGGAAATCCGCGGCGGGATGATAACGCCGCGACCGATGTCGATTTACCGATCCATCATCAAGCCGTAGCCATGCTTTCCGCAGCTTGGCCGGGCTTCAGTAAATCGACCTTTGCTTGTGCTGGCTACTCCGGTGGCTCCAAGGCGTCTTTCTACCGCGTGGGTCAACTGGCGACCGCCAATTTGCAGGTGAGTGGGCTTTTCCTTGGTGGCTGTAACGAAGATAAAACCGAGGATGCGAAGAAAGAAACTAAGGTCCGCAGTGGCGATCTCCGCCAGATCAAGGTCTTTGTTAGTAATGGAAAGACTGACGATATCGCGACGGTGGCTGCTGGCAAAGCGGTGGGAGAGAGCGCCGACAAGGAGTTTGGTGCGGTCAGGATTGAGACCTTCGAAGGTGGCCACACCATTTCCCAAGAACAGCTAAAATCCGCGCTTTCTTGGTTCATTGAATCGGCGAAACCGGGAGGCAGGTGATCGCAACGAAATTAAGACAACGCCGCATCAAGTGCGTGGATGGCGTGGTCGATTTCGGTGAAACTGGTGGAGAGGGGAAGCATCAGCACCACAGTGTCGAGGATGGGGCGGGTGAGGAGACCGTGGTGGCGGGCGGCGTGGCAGATGGCCTCGCCGAAGCGCTCGCTGGGTGGAAATTTCTCGCCATCTGGACGGCGGAGCTCGATGCCGGCGATGAATCCGCACTGGCGGATCTCGTGGACGAGCGGTTGGCGGGATTTCAAAGCTGCAAGACTGGCGGCGAGGTGGGCGATTTTTTCTGGCAGTCGTTCTAAGGTTTTTTCCACGGCGAAAAGATCGAGGCTGGCGAGTGCGGCAGCACACCCGAGCGGATTCGCGGTGTAGCTGTGGCCGTAGTAAAAAGCCTTATCGGCGGTGCCAAGGAAGGCATCGTAGATTTTTCCCGTGGTGAGAGTCGCGGCGAGTGGTAGGTAGCCGCCGGTGAGTCCCTTGGCGAGGCAGAGGAAATCTGGAAGGACGTTCTCGTGGTGACAGGCGAACATTTTTCCGGTGCGGCCGAAGCCGGTCATGACTTCGTCGAGGATGAGGTGGACGCCTGTTTGGTCGCACCAACGGCGTAGTTCGGTGAGCATCCCGCCGGGCCACGGGCGCATTTCGTTGACGCCTTGGATGAGCGGCTCGATGACGATCCCAGCGATGTCTGCGGCGGAAAGCGCACGGAGTTCTGCCATGGTGGTGACGTGATAGACCGCATAGCCCGCGCCACGGAAGCGCTCGAAAAAGCGACCGACTCCACCGAGCGAGGCGGCACCCAGCGTGTCACCGTGGTAGCCGTGAGCAAAGGCGAGGAAGCGGTTGCGCTCGGGTTCGCCGGATTGTTGGCGGTATTGAATGGCCATTTTCAGGGCGCACTCGATGGCGGTGGAGCCGTCGTCTGAGAAAAAAACTCGCTCGAGGGTATTTTCAGGAAAAAAGGAGCAGAGCCGTGCGGCGAGCTCGGCGGCGAGCGGGTGGGTGTAGCCAAGGAAGGAGGAGTGGGCGATTTTTCCGAGCTGATGTTGGATTGCTGTGTTGATAGACGGGTGGTTGTGGCCGTGGATGTTTGTCCAGATCGAGGAATTCCCATCCAGATATTTTCTTCCCTCGGAATCCCACAGCCATGAACCTTCGCCGCGGACGATCACTAACGGTTCGTGATCACGGGCGCACCACTCGGCCTGCCGGGTAAATGGGTGCCAGCAGTGGGCCTGATCGAGTCCGATCCACCGGCGGGTATCCTCACGCATCGGGGGAGAATGAAGACCGGTCCGGTTTCTTCAACCGCAATCGTCACGACTGCGGATGGTTAGGAGAAAGATGTCATTTTGATTTATCCAGACTTGGTTGCCACGGCGGCTGGCGTGTCGAGTTCACAGAGATCGACGCCTGCGGATCATGGCAAATGGCGCGGTCATCCCGAGCAGTAAAAAGGACGAAATTTCCGGCACGGCTTGAGCATTGAGAGAAATGTTATCCCAGTTACAAACTGCCGCTCCCACGGAAGTTTTTGTCACGTAAAGGGCGATGGAACCGCTCGCGGGGGCGGTGAACGTCACATCCAGTTGCCGCCAAGCAGAATCATTTCCATTGAGTGTACTATTGATTAGCCCGACGGCTAGTGTGGTAGGGATCACACCTGTGCTGGTTTGATCCAAAGTACCATTGAACAGCGTACTATCAAAAACGCTGAGACCGAAGGATGCGGTCGAAAGTGGCGTACCTGAAGCATCGACAATCGCATAACCCGAAGCGACATAGAATTGGCCTGGGACTAAACCTGAAATCGTTTGGTAAACATCTGCGTAAAATCCGAACTGATTACCAAAAGGAGTATCAGTCGTCGCTGGATCGTCATCCCGCTTCAGGCCCATGGCAGCCAGTGAATAGTGCACCGTCGCACCGATGCCAATTCCACTGTCGTATTTGACCGTTACGCGATTCCAACCCGCAATCAGGGAAGGACTCAGCTCGGCACTCGTGGGAGCGGTGATAGCATCGTAGGCTGGGAGGGTTGTCGATGGGGTTAAAAACAAAACATCTTCTAAACTACCGTTCACCACGAGGTTGGCAGCATTCAACTGATGACAGAAGCAATTAAATGTTAACAAAGAAACAACAGATAAAGGGATTTGGGTCATCATATTTTAAAGGTTTAACAGGAGTTAGGAGATAATGAAAATGACATCGTTTATCAATGATTAATTTGAATCTATCTAAGTAAAATGATACCAAAAACGGCCACAGCTCTCTCGCGCTTGAGTCCCGCGAGAACCTTGCAAGTCACGAGCTCAGTCGATGCAGTTCAACGGATGCAAATACATCACTCGACACGTCCAGTGGATGATGAAATCCAGAAACTATTTCACGGCCGCACCGGTGAGGCTGATGTCGAAGGGACTTTCGTTTGCATCGTTGCTTTTGATGTGAATGGCGGCAGTCCGAGTGCCCTTGGCGGTAGGCTTGAAGCGGACATTGAAGGTGGTAGAGCCACCGGCTGCAATTGTGGTTCTTGTAGGTGCCGTCACGATGAAGTCGCGTGCGTGCTTACCGTTTTTGGTGATGAGGAGACCTGTCAGATTTGCCTTACCGGTATTTTTAATGGTAAAGATTTTAGTGATCCCCGTCTTACCGAGTTTCACGGTGCCGAAGCTTTTTTTAGCGGCTCCATCGACTAATTCGCTGCCGATGGGTTGTTGGACTGCGATTTCCGGGACGGCGGGAGCGACGACGAACGCCGTTCCCGTCAGAGTGAGGTCGAAAGTGGTTTCATCGTCATCATTACTGGTGATGTGGATGGCGGCCACCTTCGATCCGGCAGTGGTGGGGGCGAAGGTCACTGTAAACGAGGTGGTGCCGTCTGGAGCGTAAACGGGAGAAACCGGGGTGGCGGTGAGGGTGAAGTCTGCAGCGTCTGTGCCATCTTTTGAAATGCCGAGTCCAGTGAGGGCGGCGGTGCCAGAGTTGCGAATGGTGAAAACGAGACTCTTACTCGCCCCCGTGACGATGCTGCCGAAGGGTTTCGTGCTGCCGTCTGATAAGTCGGCGTTGACCGGCTGCTCCACGGCGATTTCTGGAGCGGTCAGCACGTTAAATCTCTGGGTGATTTGGGTAGTGCCACTGAGCCATCGGTTCGGAAACCCGAAGGTGGATTCCGAAGCGCCATCGCCATAGCCGAAGAGGGTGGAGGTGGATGCGAAGATGGGCGAAACTGCCGAGGTAGGGTGGGCTTCGAGCTCGAAAACTTCCTTGGAGTTCGTGCCGGAAAGCGGAGCGACACCCTCGCCAACGGGGCCGAAAATCACTCGACCCGCGTTGTCTCTTACGAGGAATTGCGTGTTATTATGATCGATCAAAATACCACTGACTGTTCCGCCGGCGTTACTGTATCCATTTTCAGCGAGGCTGGTGTAGGTGAGATGCGTGGAGTCTCCCATCCAGATATTCGTCCAAGTGTCGCCGGTGGTGGCTCGGTTATTACGTAGCGCAAAGCCGCTGTCCGTGCCGCCTTGTGCGGTGTTTCGGTCGATGAAGGTGAGAATTGTGCCGCTGGCTACGGCTTGCCAATCGGCATGGTTAGATATGAGAAGCTTATTCCGTGAGTAGTAGCCGTAGCCGGTGTTAGTGCCGATTTCTACCGACCATCCGCGCATGTCCAGTGTGCTGCCACCGTCACCCAAGACGACGAATTCGACCCATTGGCCGCCATTCCCAGCGACCCGGCCGAAGTATGAGTCCGCAGAGGCGGGTGCGCCATCGTCATCAGCAAGTGCGGATCCGCCGTTGAGGAAATTTACCGAGCTCACTGCGTTGTATTCGTTGAGAATGAAGGAAGGTTGCGGATTGAGCACCGTTAGCAAGTATTGCTGAGTGGTTGTGTTCCCATTGCTAGTGGCGGTGAGCTTCACCATATATTCCCCGGTATCCGCGAGGGTGAGGAGCCGATTGTTTGCGAGCGTGGCCGTGCCCCCGGGGCCGGTGGTTAGGGAAAGGAAGGGTGGGAGCAGGGTTCCGGTGATCACTGGGGGTGTCCCGCCCGGCGTCGTGGCGGTCACCGGATAGAGGTAGCTAGATTTCGCATGGGACACGGGTGCGGTGGTGAAGTGGATTCTCGCCTCGCCCGGTGACCCAACATCTCGTGGGCTCAATGCGGAGGCGGAAGCTCCGTGATTTCCGATCGTGCTGCTTAAGCCATAGATGGGCACTCCATCCGTGTGGAAGGCTTGCGACTGGCCCGCGTTACTCACACCGAATTCCGCGTGGGCCACGCTATTTCCGGCGGGGTCATAGAGATTGACCTCGTCGCCACTGGTGGCGAGTCCAGAAAAGCCCTCGCCACCCATGCTGGTGAAACTGTCGCGATTGATCACTTGGGTCGTCGAACTCAGTCCCCACGCAGCCCGCCACGTGGCAACATTATTGGCGGGTTCACCGAGGATGATGATCGACTCTCCAGGTTGGACGATGATGCCATTAGGAAAACTGCTGACCGTGGGGGTGGCCGGGGTGGGAGTGTCGTCCCAGCGGTAACCCGTGAGATTCACCGCGCTGGGGCCGGTATTGGTGAGTTCCCACCAGTCGCCGTCGGCATCGGGAGTTGGCGCGATTTTCACCGGATGAGCACTGGCCGCCATGACCTCGGTGATCACCAGTTGGCCATGAGCGGAGGCGGTTAAAAGGGCGAGCGCAGAAAAAATCGATCTCATACAAATTGCAAGGTTTGGGGTAGCATCGACAATTGTCCGCCGGACGTCAAGGGGGCCGCCTAAAGGTGACTGTGTCTCTCAGCGAGTCAGTTGACGACCATGGTGCGGAAGGTCAGATTGATTCGCGGAGCTTTGATTTTTTTGGACTTGGGGATGCTGTGGAGCCAGTGAGTCTGGGTGGTGCCTTGCATGACGAGGAGGCTACCACTCTCTAGCAGGACGAAGATTTTGTCATCTGAGTGCTTGTGTTTTAGCCGGAATTCCCGTTCTGCGCCGAGGCTGATCGAGGCGATGGTGCTGTCCTTGCCGAGAGATTTTTCATCGTCGCTATGCCATGCCATGCCTTCGTTACCATCGTGGTAGAGATTGAGTAGGCAGGAGTTAAACAGGGTGCCAGTGAGCTGCTCGACCTTAGTCTTGAGGGCGATTAGCTCAGGTGTCCAAAGGAGTGCCTGCTTGGTGGTGCCGGAGTAGGTGTAGGAGAAATTTGAATCTCCATACCACGCGACTTTGCGGGCGGTGATGATGCGCTTGCCGAAGATGACTGCCTCGTCATGTTTCCAAGGTATTTCCTGAAGTAAATGAACATAATATTTGCTGGCCGCTGCGGGAGTGAAGATCGGGCCGTGGTAGTGGACGGTGCCGTCGTAGGGCAGGAGATTCACCGCCGGATCGTTAGGAAAGAGGTCCATAATTTAGGGATGATAATACACGATTTTTGCGGCGAAACCCCCATCGAGTAGCGGCTTCAAGCATGGGGCAGCCGCAGCACGAAGCGAGCACCTTGCGGTGCGTCCACACAATCAAGGCCGCCGCCGAGTGTCTTGGCCAGACGGCGGGAAAGCGCGAGGCCGAGACCCACGCCGGGGCGGCTTTCTGCGGCTTCTCGGGCGGACTTGTGAAAGGCGCGGAAAATCCGACGGCGCTCGGAAAATGGGATGCCTGGCCCGTGATCACTCACGGTGATTTCCAAGTGACGGGCATGATTATTTACCGCAATCTCCACCGTCGGCGGCTCGCTGGCGGCCGCATATTTCGCGGCGTTATCGACGAGGTTAAAAAGAATGTGCTCCACGGCAGCGGTGTCCACCCGGACTTTTAAATCCGCACTCGTGGTCATTTCTAGGTTCAGTCCAGCGGTGGCAAGGCGGGCAGCGAGACGCTCACGCAGCGGATCTAACAATCCGGTCACGCTGGTTTCAATCACGACCGAGCGGGCACTGCCACGCTCAACTTGGGAGAATGAAAGCACGTTTTCCACGAGGTGGGAAAGCCGGTCTGCCTCACGAGAAAGGACGCGGAGGTAGTCGCCGCGCTTCGCAGGCTTTACCGCATCACTTTCTAGCATATCTGAGTAGAGCCGGAAAGTGGTGAGCGGCGTGCGTAGCTCGTGAGTGACGGCAGAGACGAACGAAGCACGCCGCTCGCTGAGCTGCATGACGCCGTGGACCAGTAAGCTGGTGGTGAGCAGTGCTAGCATCACCGCCGCCCAGCCGACACACAGCGGGCCATTCAGAGCGATGGGAGCTGGAGTGACGGCGGCTTCATTCCGCTGGAGATGGAATGGGAGAGAAACTAACGACAGCGGATCACTGGCGGCTTGCGGACCCTCGACTCGGACGAGTTTCGCGGTGGGTAATAAGTCCACCGTCTCACGTAGCAAGCTTTCGCGCAGCGCGGAAATATCGAACCACACTCCCTGCACTGAGACTTCTCGGCCTAGTGAGCCCGCGCCGGATGCGGCGTGGTTCCATGTCACTTGCCGTAGTAGGAAAAGCTCATCTCCTAACCAGATCGGGCGCATTTGACTGGCTTGTGCCACTTGCCGTAGATCGGTGGGGCGATCCGTAGCTTCTTGCGAAGTGAGATCCCCAACGGGTGGTAAAGGAGCATTTTTACTGGCGGCATTGTCTAACGTCTGAGTCAGTGCCTTGGCCCGTTGGGTGCGTTCTTGGGTGGTGCTGTTTGCCTGATAGTCGCTGTCTTTGCGGAGTACATTGGCGGACTTTTGCTGGCGCTGAATGGAGTTAGCCTTCATTTCACGGAGCGCTTCCTGCGGGACGGCTTGCCAACTGGTCTCACCTTTCATGGCGGCCTCGTTCAGCAGGGCCCACTCGTCACCCGGTAGTGGATTCGCCGCTAGCACCGCCCGTAGGTGCTTGATGCGGTCTTGAATCGCGGCGCGATCTTGAGGCGAGCGGTCTTCTGTTTCACTGAGTTCCGTGAATGTCGGTTGGTGGTTCTTGCGGAGCTCGAAATGCAGTTGCACCCCGGCACAGGGCTCGTGCGGTGGTGCGACATGGGCACCAAATTGGTCCACTGAATGGCCGTTTTCCCGCAGGATCAAGGCTGCGCCGTTAGCATCCATCCGCCATAGAGCCAGCCGCGTCCGCTCTTCCAGATCGGCACGGGACTCGGCTTCCACCCGCTCTTTCTCGGCTGCAAGCACGCTGCGGGTGAGCCATGACATCGCGCCGATCACCATCACGCCGCACAACACGAGCGTGGACCAGATCAAGAGGTTGCGAGAAATTTTCATAACGTCCAGCGGTAGCCTTTACCCCGGACGGTCGCGAGCTGGGATTGGTCCTTGTCGCCGAGCTTGGTACGGAGATGCATGATGTGCATGTCGATGGTGCGGGTCTCGGTGCGGTCAGGATCGAGGCCCCATAACTGACGGAGGATTTCCTCGCGGCTGACGATGCGGCCTTGGGTATCGATGAGATAGCGCAGTAGATCGTTTTCGCGTTCTGAGAGATCCTCGCAACGCCCGTCCTGGTAAGTGAGTTTACGTTCCTTGAAATCCACCACGCCGCCGGGAATGGGTCGGCGATCGGCCGGGGCGCTGCGCTCACAAGTGCGGCGGAGCACGGCGTCCACTCGGGCGAGAAGTTCCTTCATGCTGAAGGGTTTCACCACGTAGTCGTCCGCGCCATTGACGAGGCCCCGGACCCGGTCGCCTTCCTCGCCGCGGGCGGATAGGATGATCACGGCTTGGCCGGGGCGCTTGCGTTTCAAGGCTGCTAAAATTTCAAAACCAGACGGCCCCGGCATGACCAAATCGAGTAGTAACAACCTGAAATGTGCCTTCAGCGCGAGTTCCATCCCGGTGTGACCGTCTGCGGCCTCCAGAGTGCGGTAGCCGGCATACTCCAGCACATCCACGATCCCTTGGCGGACGGCGGGATCGTCTTCGATGACGAGGATGGTAATTTCCGACATGGGCTGAAGGATTGAGAATTGCGGTGACCGAAGGCTGCGGAATGCGGGAGCGAACAATTACCTCACCGCTAAGGGGCCAAGGTTCAAGGTTTAAGGAACCAAGACCTAAGTCTTTCCTTGGTGCTTGGCGGGAAACGATTCATCCGAGATTTCGCAATGAACTTCTCTCAGGAGAGTTATTTTGACCGCCTCAGCCGTGGCGCCGCCACACGGTGACTAGCGAGGTGGTCCACTGGAACTTCCGCGCCGTTTCACGGATCAAAAACGGCTCGTCAGCTTGGCGGATGAGCGAAAACGTGGGCGCTAGTTTCGCCTGTAACCAGTCGAACGTCCCCCCCACTGGCCAATTCTGCGCCGGGGTGAATTCCTCGAGCCATGTGCAAGGAGTCGCAAGCACCAGTTCGCCTCCAGATTTCACTAACGCCGGAAGCCGGTCCAACAACCGCAACGGTTCTGGCAAGCGACACACCAGATTCGCCGCATGGACTCGGTCGAAACTACCGAGATCGGCCGGTAGATCCATCGCATCGCCCTGCACGAAGCGGCTCCTACTGCTATCGATTCCGGCGGGCAGATGCGCCACCAGATCGGTCGCCATCGCCGCTTCTTCCCGCCGGGAATAACCTAACGAAGGGCCATTTCGCAGTGCTTCAGCCGCCCCGATGAATGCGTGGGAAAAATCCATTCCTACCACTTCGCCACAGCGGCGGGACATCTCGAACGCCGAGCGCCCGACCGCGCAACCAAGATCGAGACCACGCTCCACTTCGCCCGCCGAGAAGTGTTCCGCCGTGCGGACTGCGAAGTCCAAGGCGGCGGTCATCCCCTCCGGCCATGGACGATGAGGAGGCAGAATTTCCTCCGCCGTGCCGAAGTGAAATAATAAATACTCCGCGAGAAGCTTGTCGGTTTCGTAAAGATCCATCATCGCTTTTTCAAATTTCAGGAACCAATCACCGCTCCCTCCTCGTGGGATCGGCGATAGCCATCTTGCGCCTCAGCCAGAGAAATTTTACCGCTTTTGTCGGTGTCGTAGAAGTCCATCACCTCCTTAGCGGAGTATCTAACCTGCTGAGGTTTCCCCTTGAGGCTGCGGATTCCTTGGTTGATTTCCTTTTTGCTCAGCTCCCCGTCGCCGTTGTCATCCCAGCGGTCGAACTTCTCCAACAGCCCGACCATTTGCCGCTGCATCGGAGTTTTAGGGACGGCGGGACTCATTCCCGGGTGGCATGAGCAGCCTATTGCCGCAGTGAAAAAAACGTGCAGTTTCATGTTCGATTGAAATTGGCGCGGGCCTGTCAGCCGGGCAAGCTCCGATGTCGTGCAAATCCGCATCATCGTCGCTGGGAAACCCGCCCTCGCCTATGCCAAGGCAGGGGTGGAAGAATATTTAAAGCGGCTGTCACGCTTCGCAGGTTATGAGTGGGTCGTCATCAAGGCTGGGAACCGCGACGAGGTTTCTACCAGATTGCTCGAACGCTCTCAGGGCAGTTTCCGAATCGCATTGGACGAGCGCGGTGAATGCTTCACCACTCGTCAATTCGCCGAAAAACTCAATTGGCTAGAAATGCGAGGCGATATCAAAGCGGTCGCCTTTCTAGTCGGCGCGGCGGATGGCCACAACGAACAATTGAGATCGAAGTGTGACCTCGTTCTCACGCTATCACCCTTCACTTTGCAGCACGAACTCGCGTTACTTGTCCTGCTAGAGCAGCTCTATCGGGTGGCCTCTTTAAAAAGTGGATCACCCTACCACCGCGACTAAACGCTCAGCGGCGATACTGGTTCTGCGGCATCATCCCGAATTGACCTTGGCCTTGGCCCGCCACCGGGCTGTTCCAAGGAATCTTACTGGTCTCAGATACCGGCCCGAGCGGTTTGTTTTCCGCCGTGCTGCCACACGCGGTGAGTCCAAAAAGAGCAGTTGCAGCCGTGAGTAGCAGAAAAACGTTTCGCTTCATCCTGCGATCATAAAAAAAGCCCCGCAGCATGCAAGCGTGCGGAGCTTTTCAGGAAAAATAACCTAGGGTCAATTGGAGTTTGGCGTGGCAAGGATCACGCGGTCACCGGGCTGGAGCCTCACACCTGCCGAAAGGGTTTTTAAGTCGATCTCAGCAATCGTTTGGGTCGGCTCAATGGAAGAAGGGCGGACACGTCCAATGCTACGGCCATCGCGCTCGACTAGAAGCGACGTCTGCGGCGTGAATCCCGAGTTCGAACCTGCACCAATCACGAGGAATCCCCAATCTTGATTCACGGCGGTGACTACGGCTTCCATCGAGTTCTTACCAATGCGCGCACTGCGCTCCACCATCCGCTTGGCCAGTCGATCAAGCTCGGAGCGGCTGGCTACCAAGGCTTTTTCTGCGGCGCTACTTAGAGTTTGGAGTTCCTCAAGCTTCTTTTGCTTGGCGATCTTATCGTCTTCGATCTCTTTGATTTTCTCACTCAACGTGTCCAAGGTGACTCCACCACCTAGCGACTTCAGAATGTCGTTCACTTCTTCTAGCGCCTTGTCGAGCTGGGCGAACTCTTCTTCCTGAACTTTTAGTTCCTCATCACCCTTCGCCGCTTCCGCCTTGAGCGCACTCTCTGCGGACTTCAGGGAAGACACGCTCTGAGCGAGGAGCTCTTGTTTCTCAACGGAGGTCGCGAGGATAGCCTTCTGATCCTTGATTTCCTTGTCTGCGGCATCCGCATCCGCAGTGACTTTTTTGTTGATCTCGATCGTCTCTGCTCGCTCTTTTTCGACCGCCTGAAACTTATTTGACAGGCTGAAGGAGAAAAACGCAGCTCCGCAGGCAGCGAGGATGGCGAGGACGTAAACAGTGGCTTTCATGGGGTATCCGTGAATGGGTTTTGGGAAAATCTGCGGGTCAGTTACCAACGGCTGAAGCTGGGACTGATGAACTTTTAGCAGCGGGTTTCGGGGCTGCTTCCACTCGGTCACCGACCATCAAGGTGGCGTCTGTGGCGAGCGAATCCGGCACGATGCTGGCGGACGACGAACTACTTTCCACGGCGGTGACGAGTAGTTTTGCAATTGTTTCACCCCCGCGGACGACATTGAGAGTGGAGTTTGCGACCACACCCGCATTGTTACCGGAGGCGAGGGTGACGAAGCCCCAGTTCGGGTAGATCGAACGAACGCGGGTTTTTAGGGATGCAACGGATTGGCCGCTGGTGAAACTATCAAACTTGGTCTTTACCTCGCCGACTTGGGTCTCGGAGGAAGTGTTTTGGGAGGCTAAATTCGCAAGCTTGGCATCTGCGTTGGCGATTGATTGACCAAGTTCTTCGAGCTCGGCATTGGTGGTGCGCATTTTGGAAGCGAGCTCCTTGATATTACCGGTGCCATCGGTCTTGGCGCGGATCCCGTCGAGCTTTTCCTTGTTAGCGGCGACTTTAGCCGTCTTCGCCTCTGCCGTTTCTTTGTAGCCAGCGTTGGCTTTTTGTTGGGCACCCTCGGCGGCTGTCAGTTTCTCCACCTCTGCATTCACTGCCGAAATTTCAGCGGGTAGTGCTTCGAGAACACCTTTCGCCGTGTCGAGGCGCGCTTGGTTTTTTACCAGCAGGTCTTTCTTCGTCGTCGCGTCTGAGATGGTCGTCTCATATTGCGCTTTGTTTTTAAGAGCAATGTAGGCCGAAAGGGCGAGGACGATTGCTGTGAGGATTCCGAAAACGTTAGCCATGGGGTTTTGTAGTAAACTTTGAATTCCGCGTGTGGAGGGAGACTAGGAATTCTCAATTACCCACCGCAACCCCAAATTTCACAGAGTTTCAAACAACCTTCTAGCTTGCCTTTACAAAGCAACCACACGCGGGCATCGCTCTGGGCGCTTTATGAAGTCGATCCTGCGCGTCTTTTCCTACCTCCGTCACTACCCCGGCCTTGCTGCCGCTCAACTTGTGTGCGCGGTGGGGATGACCTTGGCGGTTTTCGTCTTCCCGAATGCGACCGGCTACGTGATCGATCAAATCATCCCGAATCCCGGCCGCCATGGTGAATTTTCTTTTTGGATCTTCATCGCCGTTGCCGGATTTTTCGCCAAAGACGGGCTGAATTCACTGCGAATTTTCATCAATAACATCTTCGAGCAGAAGGTGATCTACGACATCCGCTCGGATCTTTACGAAAAAATCCAGCGACTGCCGCTGCAGTGGTTCGATACGCGGCGGACTGGCGACATCATGACGCGGGTGGTCGAGGACGTGACGAACATGGAGCGGGTGCTCATCGACGGCATCGAGCAAGGCCTAGTCGCGGCGCTGCAGGTGCTCGGCATCGGTGCATTTTTGTTTTACCTGAATCCGACGGTGGCCGCATGGGCGACACTGCCGGTGCCGTTCCTTGCGATCGGCGCGTGGTTTTACTCGACCAAGGGCCGCGACCGCTACCGGAACCAGCGCGACGCGGCCTCGGACTTGAATGCGCTGCTGCACGACAACATTTCCGGCGTCCGCCAAATCAAGGCCTACGCCGCAGAGTCCGCCGAGCACGGCCGCTTCAACCAGTTTTCCGACCTGCTGCGGATCGCCTCGCTGCGGATGATGAAATGGTGGGCGATCTACTCGCCCGGGATGTCGTTTCTGCGGATGATCGGCTATGTGCTGGTCCTCGCTTTCGGCGGCTCGGCGGTGATGCGTGGCGAGCTCACCATCGGGGATTTTACGAAATTCTTGCTGTTTCTCTCGCTGTTTTATGAACCCATCGACCGCTTGAACTCGCTGAACCAGATGCTCTTATCCGGCAGGGCGGCGGCGGACCGGGTGTTTGAAATCCTCGACTCGGAGGAAGAGGCGAATTCCACTGGTGGAGTCCTGCTACCGGAGAAAATCGCGGGCCACGTCCATTTCGAGAACGTCTCCTTCGCCTACCAAGATCAACCGACGCTCCACAGCATCAGTCTCGATGCACAACCGGGCCAGACCATCGCCCTTGTCGGCTCGACCGGAGCGGGGAAAACCACGGTGCTTTCGCTGCTGGCGCGGTTTTATGAAGCGACTTCAGGGGAAATCACCGTGGACGGCATCGACATTTCCACCTTAGCGAAATCCTCGCTACGGGACCGTCTGGCCTACGTGACTCAGGAGCCGTTCCTATTTAATGGCACCGTCCGGGAGAATCTCCTTCTCGCCAAGCGCACGGCGTCCGACTCGGATCTGTGGAGCGCCCTCGAAGCCGCCCACGCCGACCGATTTGTCCGCGAACTCCCGGAACAACTCGACACCAACGTTGGCGAGCGCGGCGTGAAACTGTCTGGCGGCGAGAAACAGCGCCTCTCGATCGCCCGCGCCCTGCTCAAGAACGCACCGATCCTGCTGCTAGACGAGGCCACCGCCTCGGTGGATTCTGAGACGGAGCGGCAAATCCAAGGCGCGCTCGACCGGCTGATGGAAAATCGCACCGCCTTCGTCATCGCGCACCGGCTCTCGACGATCCAGAATGCCGACCGGATTTATGTCTTAGAAAAAGGCCGAGTCATCGAGCAAGGCACCCACACCACGCTGCTTGCCGAAGGCGGAAAATACGCCGAACTCTGCCAGAAATCCTTCCTCGCACCCGATCCTTCAAGCCCCAGCGCCTAGGAATTGGCTGCCGATCATCGCTTGGTAAGTCGGGTCGGTCTGGCGAAGAGATTCGTGATTTCCATCCGCGACGATGCGACCGTTTTGGAAAACGAGGACGCGGTCCGCGATGGTGATGGTGCTGAAACGGTGAGCGATGATGAAGGTGGTGCGGCCTTTCACCAGAGCGGCGAGTGCCTGCTGGACCATCGCCTCACTCTCGGAATCGAGGGCGCTAGTCGCCTCGTCGAGAATCAAAATCGGCGCATCCTTGAGGAAGGCCCGGGCGATGGCGATGCGCTGGCGCTGACCGCCGGATAGCAGGTCGCCGCGCTCGCCGACTTGAGTTTCGTAGCCTTTTCCACCGAGAAGCTGGGTGATGAATTCGTGGGCGTGGGCCTTCCTCGCTGCCTCCATCACTTCCTCGTCGGAGGCATTTTCACGCCCGATTCGGATGTTTTCCGCGATGCTTCCTTGAAATAACGAGGGCATCTGCGGCACCACGGCGATGGAGTTCCGCAGGTCCTTTTTCGTAAATTCGCGGATGTCGGTGCCATCGAAGGTGATCCCGCCCACTTGTGGATCATAAAATCTCGGGATGAGATGGGCGAAGGTCGATTTCCCCGCGCCACTCGGCCCGACGAGCGCGACCACTTGGCCGATCGGGATGCTCAGCACGAGGTCTTTCAGCACGAGTTCCTCGCTATAACCGAATGATAGATGCTCGAAGCGGATCGCCTCACGCGGCGCGGCGAACGGCAACGGCGAGACGGGATCTGGCAGCGTGTCCGGTTCACGGGAAATGAAATCGATCCGCTCGATCGCAGCGTCACCCTGCTTGAGTAGCGAGTGGATCATCCCGAGCTTCTTGATCGGCTCGTAGGACATGAATAGTGCGGTTCCCAGTGCCATGAAGCTCGACTGCGACATCCCCTCACGGACTCCGAGATACAGGGCCACAGCAAAACCAATCGCCGCCACCAGCTCGATCAGCGGGGAAATCGCTTGCCGGTATTTCACGACTTTCATGCTGACCTTGAGCATTTCATTCGTACGGCGGCGGAAGACGGAAATCTGCCGCTGTTCGAGGTTATAGGCGCGGATTTCGAGTGGTGCTTGCAAGCTTTCCGCCAGCGCGGCGGTCATCGTTCCGCCTTGGTCTTGAAGCATCCTTGCCCGTTTCGCGAGCTTCTTACCCGCCGCACGGATCACGAAAACACACAGCGGCACCGTCACCATCGCGATCAGCGCGATGAAAAAGCTGCGGTCACTCCACGCCTTGTAGCCGAGGTAAATCAATGCACCTAGCAAGGTCGCGGGCTGCTTGATGAGATCACTCGATACGTTTGCGACGATCTGGCGGAGCACCGCCGTGTCACTCATCAACCGGGCTAGCAGATCACCCGACTGGTTTTTCTTAAAAAACGAAAGTGGCAGCCCTTGCAGCTTGATGAACAAGTCCAGCCGGATGTCCTCCAAGACCCGCTGGCCGACGTATTGGATCAAATAGGAATTCGCGTAGTTTGCCGCCGCCCGGACTAGGAAAATCAACGGAATCCACAGGCAGGTGATCAGCAGTAGCCGCTCAGGTGAGACGCCACCGAGCTTTTCCGACATCCACACCGAGTACCACTGGTCATGCTTACCGACGACTTTGAAGAGCACCGGAAACACCACGTCCACCATCAGCGGCATCCCCAAGCCGCTGGCGAGCGCGTAGAGAAGGCCACATCCGACGCCGATCGCGAACTGCCAACGGACCGTCCAGAGGTATTTGTAATAAGGAAGATAGCGATTCACAAACGGCGGGCAGGTTCTCCGCCGGGTCCACCGGGAGCAAGCGCGATTCTTGACCCGCGGCCTAGTTCGGGTCCGACTCTGGATTCATCGTCCAGACGATGGCGGTCTGCGGAGTGACGATCCCACCGGCCTTCGTTAGTAAATCCGATGCTGCATGGACTTCTGCGTGGCCGTCCGCGAAAACGAGGCAGCCTTTCTGATTGTGGCGGGCTGCGAACGCCCGGGCATTCGCCTTCGGCGAGCCGTCGAACCCGCGCTGGGTCGCCATCGTTTTCTTGTCGTTCGGCAGTCCGCGTTCGAGGAAAACCACGGTTTTCGCCGGATCGAGGATTTGGGCGAAACGACCTTGGGCTTTCGCGCCATCCTCGGCTTTGCGCTGGAGGCGACTGTTCATTCCCACGGCAAATATCGGGCTACCCACCCGTTTTTCGGCACTCGGGTAGGGCGCACCGGGGATGTAGAGCGGATACGCATTGTCATAAAACCCCGCGGGATTGGATGCGCCGATTTCGCCCACGGAAGGGGCCTGCATCAGCTTGGGGATCGCATTATACCAAGCTTCTTGGTTTTCTGGCTTGGCGGCGTTCGACCAATCATCCGTGCCTGTGGCGTCTTCGTAAGGAAGAAGGCCATTCCGATCCGTGGTGTAGGCGGAAAACGCGACACCGAGCGAGGTCATTTTCCGCAAGGTGGTGACCTGGTTGGCCCTTGCCTTCGCTGATTTCGAAACCGTAAACCCGATGGCCGTCAGCGCGCCGATGATGGCGACGACGATCATCATTTCAATCAAGGTGAATCCCCGTGGTGGTGTTTTCATAGTCCTAATTCGTTACCGGTCGGCATCAGCACAATCCGATTATTTCCACATGCAACTTGCAGACGCTCCATCAGATCGGAAATTTTCACCCCGGACTTCAATTGCAGCCCGTAGCGTAGCTCAGTCATCATCCCAGCCTGCGCCGAGCGCACCGTGAGCAGCTCGGCCCGCTCCGCGAAATCATCCCAGATTGGCGAAAGTCGCTCCTCGAAGCTCATGTCGCTAGTCATCCGCAGTGTCAGGAAATGGGAGGCCTTCCTCGGTGCAAACGCGTCGTTTTTCGAAATCAAATACAGCAGCCCGCCGACCAGTGGCGTGACGATGAGCGCCATTTCATAGTATCTCGCCCCCACCACCATCCCCGTCGCCATGGCGAAGAAGACGTAGCCGAGATCGCGCGACTGCCCGAGATTACTGCGGAAGCGGATCATCGAAAACGCCGCGAACATCCCGAACGCGATCCCCGAGTTCCCGCTCACCACCATGATCAAAATCGTGGTAATCGTCCCGATCATGATCAGCGCTTGGACGAAATCCTGCGAGTAGCGCGTCCCCTTGTAGGTGCTGCGGTAGAGTTGCGCGATGAAGAGATTCAGCAGGAAACTCAGGACCATGGCTCCCACCACTTCGAGCGCCTCAGGTCGGTCTGTACTTAGATATTCACTTGCCGTCGTCAGTAGGTCATCCATGGATTTTAAAGAAACTGTCAGAAAATAGAAAGGAGCGGCGTCCGAGTGACGGCGGAGTCATAACGTTCGAGCGCCATGCAGTACTTACTCATACTTTGCGCCTGAAGGCGGAATTTCCCCGTCGCCTCACGCAGCCATGTCGGCACCGCGCCGATGGTTTTCACCTCCACCACCGCCACTTCGCGGTCCACCACCGCGAGCGGGAAATCGGAATCGTCGGGGATGAGCGGTTTTAGATCGAACCGGCAGCGCAGACCCGTGTCGAAGGTCACGCGGATCGTGCCCTCCGGCCCGCTGTCGTAGGCCATCCGGTCGTAGCGCACCTGCACCACTGGCCGGGCCCCGCCTCGCACCACTAGGTCATTCAGCTCCTCCACCACATGCCGGTCGGCCTTCGAGCGCTGTGTTTCTAAAAGTGAATGGGGGATTTTTCCGGCGGACAATTCCCGCAGCGAGAGGATCGGCAGCGCGGCGCGGCGTTTCACCCCGTCGCTATCCAGCTTGTGCTTGATCTCGATAAAAGCGGCCGGCGGCACCAGCGCATCTGGCCGACCATAGACCCGCGCTCTCACCCGGCGGCGATTTCCCGCACCCCAGATTTTCTGCCAATAACTATGCCGGTCCGGAGTGTCGTAGTATTCCGAAAGCACCGGGTAGCCCGTCTCCGCCCCGCGATCCACTGGGATGACTCCCGCGACATATTCGCGGAACCGCTCGCCATCCTCCACGGCCAGCAGAAACTTGAACTCACGGCGATCTTGGGTTGCATCCATCCAGTGGACCCGCACGCTACTCACCGCCATCTCCCCGTCGATGAAAATAATGCCCTTTCAAATCTCGGCATCGCCCGTGAGATCGCCTGTCTATTTCCCATAGCAGCAAGGACTTAAGGTCACCTCTTCCAAGACTGATGCATAAAGCGAACCAGTTGCTCTAAAGAAATGCGAAGTCGTTAAAAAATAGACTCTCCACCACTGGCTGAAATTTCACGGATTCCCTCCGCTGCGGATTTCACCCTTGTCGGTGCGTGCCTTGCTTGTTTGCCTTAGTCCCGCCCATGGCAGCTCCACAAAACATCATCGCGCTCGTTTACGATTACGACCAGACCCTCAGCCCGCGCTACATGCAAGATGACGTGGTGTTCCCGGAATTCGGGATCGATCCCACGCAATTCTGGGCGCGGTGCAACGCCCTCGTCAGCGACCAGAAATGGGACGGCGAACTCGCCTACATGAAGTGCCTACTCGACTACCTCGGCATGGATCATGTCACCAACCAGCGCCTCATGGAACTCGGTGCCGGCCTGCGGTTTTTCCCCGGCCTCCCCGAGCTCTTCGAAGCACTACCCCAGGCCGCACTCCGCCCCGAGCACACACTCGCTGGCATCAAAATCGAGCACTACATCATTTCCTCCGGCCTTAAGGCCCTGCTCGATGGCTCACGCCTCCAGCCCTTCGTCAAAGCCATCTTCGGCTGCGAATTCGGCGAGGATGCCGAGGGCCGCATCAGCTTCCCCAAGCGCGCCATCTCCCACACCACCAAGACCCAGTTCCTCTTCCGCATCAACAAAGGCATGTTGGGCTACGATCAAGACGTCAACGACCACATGCCCGCCGACCAACGCCCCATCCCTTTCGAAAATATGGTCTATGTCGGCGACGGCCCCACCGATGTCCCCTGCTTCACCGTCATGGCGCGGAACGGCGGCCAAGGCATCGCCGTATATAATCCCGAGGACACCACCGGCAGATCCTTCCGGAAATGCTTCCAACTCTCCACCCACGCCGGCCGCGTCAAGCACATCGCCCCCGCCGACTACCGCCAAGGCTCCCACCTCTGGCTCCTCCTCCAAGAAATGGTCACCGAGACCGCCGACCGCATCCTCCGCCACCGCGCCGAGGAACGTGAAAATCTCCGAGTCGCCGCCCCCACGTTTTGAACTTCACGCCCGCCGAATTTCGGAAACCGGCTCAAAGGCTATCATCATCCGTCTCGTCCCCGAACTGCATCCGCCGCCTCGGCGCACGGCCACACCGCACATTTTCCGCGTCTTCCATCGCATTTCGTAGCCATGCAAGCTTGCGGGCCGCCGCAGCCGGAACCGGACCGATCAACGCATCGATGATCGTCGGATTCCCCTCGCGGTCCCGCATGATATTCCGGTGGTGTAAATCGCCGATGAGCCAGCCCCGCGAGTTCAGCCAAATCACAGCGACCTGCCGCTCCAAGTTCGTAAACAGCGGGACCACTCCGCCCGCCGCCTTCGTAGCGATTTCACGATCCTTTTGATAGTCCTTGTAGGGAAATGCCAGCGGCTGCTTCGCGATCAGGAAATCCCCATTTGAAGACAAGCCCACAATCTCCGTCGGATGCCCGCCCGCTTCGTTGAGGACGGAAAGTTTCTCTAACGTATCCACCAACCGCGCCGGGAGAAGCTGCACTTCGAAACGCTCACTTTCCGGTTCATTCAGACAGATCTTCTTCCCCAGCGAGCCATCCACCCTGAGGTCGAACAACTTATAAACCACCTTCCACTCGTCATCGAAAAATGGACTCGCCTCCGCGCCGCTGAGTAATGGAGTGAGGAAATCCGAGCCCAGCATCCCGTCCTCATCGTGATGGATTCCAAGGCAACTCAGCGGGATCAGCGGGACGTCACGTTCTCGGGACTTTCTGGCAACAGTGGCCTCCCAAACATCAGCCGAAAGCGGTTCCCCGGATGAAGCGAGCTGATCTGCCTCCAAGATTGCCCGCGTTCGCTCGCGGTTAAGGGCAGTGCAAGCTGCTCGCTGGTCGGCGGCGGGACTGAAGAAATCGATGGCAGTGGGACGCTGCGTCCGGAAGTCGATGTGGAGTTGTGTCGGGGTATTTCCATCCAAAGTGGTCTTGATGAGGTAAGCGGGTGAAACAGACGCCTTGTAATGCCTACTGAGTAAATCACGCCCGCATCCGGGGCAAGGCAGCACTCACGCCGCGCGAGATTTTTAAAAATCACCGAATACATCGCGTTCAGGCAGTGTCCACATCGGTCACGGGCGCTTTGGTTTTTCAACTCTGAAACCTTGGCGCTCTCGGCGCCTTGTAGGTGAAAAAATGATGCGCCCAGCCTACTTCTCCTTATTTTCCGAACTTATACCCTTGAGCGGAAGCTTGGCTGCGGGTGGTCTCGACGAGGGCTTCATCCAGCGTCTGGCCACCAATGTCGGCTTGTTTCTTCATGGCCTCGGCGACGTAGGTCTCGCGTTGTTGATTGAGCACGAGGATTTGAGACTGGATTTCGGCACGGTCCTTTGCGGCCTTTCCGACATAATCGGCACGGTCAGCGGGGGCCAGCGACTGCATTTCCGCTGGCAGATCGGTGGCGGGGATCTCAGCGAGGTCGATTTTTTTCTCACGGATCGCATCGACGAGATCCCAAGACGTGTTGCTGTAGTTCCCGCTGGCCTTGGTCACAGCTCGGGAAATTTCTGCGCCTACCTTGGCGTTCGCTGCCGCGTCTTTGTCTGCTAGGCTTTGTTTAGCCGCTGACTCTTGGCGGGTTTTTCCATAGCCCAGATAGGTCTTATTTAAATCTGCCCCGAGTTTAGTGATCTCCTTGTCCTGCGGTGCATCGATGTGGGCGACAGCCTTATCTTGGTCGATGACCATAAACTTCCCTTCTGCCAGCGCAGCACCGTCATGCCATGAGCCGGAAATGCCGTCCTCACGACTTCCGCAGTGGATCGTGTTAACGATGATATGCTTGGCCAGTGCATCCTTGCAGGCAAGGTGGGCATCCACAGAGCCTTGGGTGAAATCCTCATTTCCTGCGATGAAGATAGCCTTATAAGTTTTACCCGAAGGATCCCAAGTGAGGTCGGCAAGGGCTCGCTTGATCACAGCTCCACAATATTCTTCACCACCGTTAGTGCTCAGGGCGAAGAGTTTTTTGCTAAACTCATCCAAGTCGCGGGTCAGCGGCTGGACTTGCCGGATATAGTTATTATCCACACTTAAGCTGTTATTTCCATACTCATACAGGGCGACCTCGACAAAAGGCGCAGCCCCGTCCCGCCGTGCATCGACGAAGGTATTGACGACTTTCCAGAGCTGGGTCCGGGCTTGGTCGATGAGGCCATCCATGCTGCTAGATGTATCGAGCAGCAGCGCGATTTGCACCTTGTTGCCCGGTGGGGTGGGATCAGTGGATGGAGTGTCCTTGGCGTGGATCGGCAGCGTGGCGATGATTCCGGCGAGCAGGATGTATTTGGTTTTCATAGCGCCCTTGTTCTACCCGCTCACCGACGGGGCGTCTGTAAAGGCACGGTAAATTTTCACTGGCACGCAACCGTTGCCGGTAGTGGATTTCTCGCTTATATCCCCAGTAGAAATGAGTTCACCCGCACTGCCCTATTGTCCGGACCTGCTGCACTACTCCCGCCGGGCGACTCGCGAGGTGATGGTCGGAAACGTCGGCGTGGGCGCGCACCACCCGGTCCGCGTGCAGTCGATGATCACCTCCGACACCCGCGACACTCCGGCCTGCGTCGCTGAGGTGCTGGCACTGGCAGCGGCGGGTTGTGAAATCGTCCGCATCACCGCGCAGACGAAAATTTACGCCGCAAATCTCGAAAACATCGCCCGTGAAGTGCGGGCCGCCGGCTGTGAGGTGCCGCTGGTGGCAGATATCCATTTCAAGCCGGACGCCGCGCTCGAAGCCGCGAAGTGGGTGGAAAAAGTCCGAGTGAATCCGGGCAACTACGTCGATAAGAAAAAGTTCGAAATCCGCGAATATAGCGACGCCCAATACGCTGAGGAGCTCGAGCGCATCCGTGAGGAGTTCACACCGCTTGTGCTTCTCTGCAAAGATCTCGGCCGTGCGATGCGGATCGGCACGAATCATGGCTCACTCTCGGACCGGATTATGAATCGCTATGGCGACACCCCGCTGGGCATGTGTGAGAGTGCGTTAGAATTCGCCCGGTTAGCGCGAGAAAACGATTATCATAATTTCGTTTTCTCGATGAAGGCCTCTAACCCTAAGGTGATGATCGAGGCCTACCGCCTGCTCGTCGCCCGACTCGCGGCGGAAGGATCGGATTGGAATTATCCGATCCACCTCGGCGTGACCGAAGCGGGCGATGGCGAAGATGGCCGCATCAAGAGCGCCATCGGCATCGGTTCGTTACTAGCAGACGGCATCGGCGATACGATCCGAGTCTCGCTCACGGAAGATGCGATTTACGAAATCCCCGTCGCCCAAGCACTGGTAGCTCCTTATAACACGCGCAGCGCTGTTGATGGTGGCTGGGACTTCCAGTCCCAGCCCATTTTCAACACCCTAGCGCACACCATCCGCCCAGATTGGTCGAAACTCGAAAAGCGCACTTCCACCTACCTCCCTCACTGGCGGATTCCCGGCGCGACCTACGCCGTCACTTTCCGTATCAAAGACTCGCTGCCCGCCTCCGTGCTCAAGGAATACGAGCGGCAAAGATCCCTCCTTCACGAGCAAATCGACCGAGGAAAACAACTCCGCGACGAGGTCCGCTCGCTCATAGAATCTGTGATCGAACCCGCGCTGCACGCGGCAGAGGGACCTCGTCCTTTGGCCGATGCCGCAATCGCCGCCATGGTGGTGGGTGCGTTGAAACACTTCGACGGCGTCCGCTACGACCTGCTTGCCTGGTCGGTCATGCCAAACCACGTCCATGTCCTGCTCACTCCACACGAGGGACACGAGTTAGAGGAAATTATCCATTCGTGGAAAACACACTCCGCCACGCAGGCGAATCGGATGTTAGGACAATCCGGAACGTTTTGGCAGGAGGAATATTATGATCACATCGTGCGAGATGGGGAAGATTTGAAGCATCAGGTTAGCTATATTTTGGCGAATCCAAGGAAAGGCTGGGCATCCGAATGGACGGGGAGTTGTATTGGGTTGGGACTGGAAGTCCCAACCACCTTTGGTATTGCTCCTTCATACGATCCATTTTCCTACGAGCGCCGCGCCAGCTCGCCTCTAACGACCATGGGCCACGAACTCGGTGGTGATAAGACCGTCCGCGTTTTCACCACCCAAGAACGTTGGAATGCCATCGCCCATAAGATCGCGGGGATGGGGGATTTTAAACCGGAGATCATTCTCGAAAAATCGGGCGTCGTGGAAATCGACCCACGCGACGAGGTTGCGATTTCCCTTCTGAATGCTGAGCAGGAACCACGACTGATCACGGTAAAAGACGGCCTCGATCTCGGAGTCATCCACGCCTTCCGCCAGCTTGCCTTCCGTGTCGATCCTCGCCACCCGATCTTGCTCAAGGACACGCTCCACCCACCCAGTGGCGATACCGATTTCATCCAAGCCTTGCTGCCGGCTGCGCAAAACATCGGCTCGCTGCTCTGCGATGGCATCGGCGATGCAATCCTAGTCCGCGGCGAAACCGCTCCCGGGCAGTCGCTGCGCCTCGCTTATAACATTCTACAAGCCGCTGGCACTCGTATTTTTAAAACGGACTATGTCGCCTGTCCAAGCTGCGGGCGCACGCTTTTCAACCTCCAACACACCACCCAGAAAATCCGCGCCGCCACCGGCCATCTCAAGGGCGTGCGCATTGCCATCATGGGCTGCATCGTCAACGGTCCAGGCGAGATGGCAGACGCAGACTTCGGCTACGTCGGCGGTGCCCCTAACAAAATCAACCTCTACGTCGGCAAGACCGCAGTGAAGTTTAATATCCCAGAAGCCGAAGCCGTCGAACGGCTCACCGACCTCATCCGTGAGCATGGAAAATGGGTGGATGCCCCAGAACTAACCACCACTTCCATCTAACTCCATGGCTGGTTCCGACACTCTCACCCGCACCGAAGAGCAAACCTCGCTCGACGTCCCATGGAATGTCATTGTCCATGATGATCCCGTCAACTTGATGCAATACGTCACTTTCGTGCTGAAGAAAATTTTCGGCTACGATGCAAAAAAGGCCACCACTCTAATGCTGCAAGTTCACAAGTTAGGTCGCTCCATCGTCTGGTCCGGCGAGCGGGAAAAAGCCGAATTCTACGTCCAACAGCTCCAAGCGCACCAGTTGAAAACCTCGTTGGAAAAAGCCGGATGAAAGCGATGCCCACACTCGAAGGTGGCCTCCGGATCGACACGGAAGATGCCAGTGATTGGGAACTGCTCCGCTCAATCATCGCCGATGCAAACGGCTGCGAGGCCGACCTTGCCAGCCGCCTCGGCGCACTCATCAGCGAAGAAGCTGGAAGTGAAGACTGGGAGGAATACATCGTGCCGGACCTCCGAGAAGGGTTCCAAGATGAACTCGCACAAGTCGGAGCCGCCATCGAGGCCGCCATCCATCATGCCAGCGGAGCCGCAGGACCTATTTGGATCACGCCCGACGACGTCTTCCCATGGTATAGCTCGCTTAACCAAGCCCGCCTCGCGATCGAGGAGCATTTCCAATTCGGCCAACGTGAAATCGGAGGGTTAAAAAAACTCACTCCCGAGCGCCGCGCCGCTTACCTTCGCTCGCAGTTCTACTCCGCCGTCCAAGGCCTGCTGCTAGAACATGTGATGAAATGAAGCCGCGCCGCGTTCATTTCACCTGCGCGATCCCCGGCGGCGTGCCGTAGCCCATGAAGACCGCCTTGCTGCCTTCACGTGGCAGTTGGAAATCGTAAATTCCATAGCCGTTAGCCTTCGTCCCACGGTAAGATCGGCCGTCGGTGGCATTGATCATCACCGCGCGATGATCTTTTTTTTCATGGCCGAGAAACAACGCGACATGGGTGATATTGACCTTCCGACCATCCGCCGGAGTGTAGGTTCCGCCCCAAAATAACAAGTCGCCGGGTAGGAGATTTTTCATTTCCGGGTGGTCGAGGGATTTTACGGAAGGTGGAATGCCGGTGAGGCGACCGTTTTCATTGAGCCAGAGAAACTGCTCCGCTGAGGTCCGTGGTGGTTCGAGACCGGCCTTGCACATCACGAAATACATCGCACCGGAGCAATCGAAGCCACCATCCTTTGGGTCGGACCCACCGAAGCGATAAGGAAGCCACGGCGAATCTCTTGCCACGGCGATCGCGCCTTCAATCAATTTCCGTCGATCCTGCGGAAGAGTCTCGAATTCAATCAGTTGAGACGTCTCGATCACTGCCGGGCGGCCATAAGCAGCTTTGTCCTTTCGCAGTTCTGGCGACTGCCCACGGGCCACCATGGAGCCTGCCAGAACGATGGAAAACAGCACACGAATCATTGGTAAAACTACTCCGACAGACGCGGCGTTGCAATCGGTCATCTCCCTGTGCCATCCTGTCGCTGCTTTGACGAAATCACTTACGATCTGGCTTCTCGGCGATGGCAAGCCGGGTCATGAAAACCAAGCCTCGGGCCTAGCCGATGCGATTTCGCGACTGCAGCTCTGCGAAGTGCACCAGATTTCCCTCGCTGGAAAACGCGGGCTATTCCGGCGCGTCCAAGCCGCCAGCCGCGCCAGCACGGATTTCCCCAAGCCGGATCTAATCATCGGGGCGGGCCACGCCACCCATCTCGCGCTGTTATGGCTCGCTCGCAAATACCAAGCGAAGAGCATCGTTTTGATGAAGCCGAGTTTACCGCTGGCGTGGTTCGACCTCTGCATTATCCCGGCTCACGATTTCAAAACGACTCCTCGCCAACAAAACATCATCGTCACCCAAGGCGCTCTCAATCGCGTGACTCCGCCCAACGCTGCCGCGAGAACCGGCGGCCTCATCCTCATCGGTGGCCCATCCGGGACTCACGGCTGGGATGGCGAAACTTTATTGCGAGACCTCACGGCGATTTCTATCCGGGGAAACTGGCAGCTCACCGACTCCCGCCGCACGCCTGCCGGGTTCGTCCATGAAATTAAAAAACGCCTGCCACGTATCGAAATCTCCGCCCACCAAGACACGAGTCCGGAATGGCTACCCGCGAAACTCGCTACTGCAGCCGAGGTCTGGGTGACGGAGGATTCCGTCTCGATGGTGTATGAAGCGCTTTCGTCTGGGGCTAACGTCGGCCTGCTGGAAGTGCCGAGAACCCAGCCAGATTCAAGGGTCCTGCGAGGGCTGGGTGTCCTCATTTCCGAAGGGTTCCTCACCCCTTTCGCGGATTGGGGAAAAACGAGAACTCTCAACGCCCCACCCTCCATCCTTCGCGAGGCCGACCGTTGTGCGGAAGCCGTTGTGCGGAAATTCCGGTTTTGAAACACTGCTGGATCCAAGACCGTCATTTGAGGTGCCCCATTTATCTCTTACCCACCACCTCTTACCGAGATCACGGAGGAGATAGAGTGATGACCACCCGCCCGAATCGCCTGCTGCCGACTCCTGTGTCACCGATGGTCACCCGCTCCCAATCCGTGTCGATGGCCTCGACGACTGGCAGGTCTGTGGCATTTGAGAAATCATCCAGTGCCGCACTAAATTGCGCGGTGTAGCTCAGACCTGGCACGTCCTTGCGTCTGAGATATTGGAGCACCAGTCGCTGGTCTGCTAGAGCCGCTGGCACCATCATCATCCGCGGTAGCCCGCCGCTAGACTGCGTCGCTGGATGATAGCGCACGGGATCTGCCTTGGTCGGGTCGAGATTGAAGGCATATTCGAGCAAGTTCGAAACGCCATCGCCATCACCGTCCGCCATTTGGCCGCTTAACATGCCATCGACGTGGTGGTCAAAAGCCCACTGTTGATAGGAATTCCGGTGAATGACTGAAAGCGAATTGGATGGGAAATTCGCGGCTCCATCTCCGTCGATCACTGCATTTTGCGGCAGCGAGAGAGTCACTTGGTCGGACGTCGGCACGATGGTCACCCGATAGACCGCACCCGACCCGGTGACGGAATTAATGACACCACCGCTGATCATCATATCACTCGGAGTTAGGCCTGTCACAGCTTCGGAAAAGGTCAGGCTTGCCGTGAACCAGCCATCTACGACCGACTTGGAGGTAGTAAGAGTAGCGAGCGGGCGTATGCTCCTGAATTCGAGCCGGTCAAGCTGCGCACCGTCCTCCCGAGCATAGACTGTGACCGTGTGGCGACCTGCGGTGAGATTGTAGATAACCGGGTCCGCAGCGGGCACCCGGTTATTGACATAATCCCAAACATAATCTGGGCCAGCAGGGGCGATGTCCCACAGACTCACATTTCCCTGTGCCTGATTTCCATCCACTTCGACGTAGAAGGAATCGCTCTCGGTGGTCGCCGCACGGACTTGACCGCAGAGTAACCACTGACCGGTGTGGGGGAGTACGAAGGTGAATTCCGCTCGGTGCTGAGTGGCGATCGGCGGTCCATTGTTGTTCGGGAAATTCCCCTCCGGCAGCCACGCATATTGCCCGTGCGGTGCTGTGGGGTCGGTCACTAGAACCATTCCGCCGCCGAGGTAAGAGGTCTCGGCCGCGTTGCGTGCTAAGTTTTGCGAATCGTAGAGTAGGGAAACAGAAGTGCCCGCTCCCATTGCATTTCCAGAGTCGTCGGTCACTGCTCGATTATGAATTTCAATCCCGAGTGAATACCCTTGCACTAATGGAGTTAGATTAAGTAAGTAGCCGTCTCCAGAGGGCAGGATCGAGTCGAGTGTCACGTTGATTAAGGAAAAGTCTTGAGTCGTTAGTCCAGTGACATGTTCGCCGAAATAAAGACCGATCTGGAAGGGGCCTGTTACCTTCGCGGGCACCCCAGTGAAGACAGGCACGGGTGGCAGGGCATCCTGATAGCGCAAGGAGAGCACCGATGAAGCACGGCTACCCAATGCGCCGACGTTCGCGGCGTCCGCCGGTATGGAAACTAGAACATTCGGGGCGTTCGGTGAAATCGTCGCAACGTAGTAGTAGCCTTTACCCCGTATTTTACTAACATTTCCTCCCGTGACTTGGAGGTCCGAGGCGGTGAAATCAGTCACATCCATGTCGAAGGCCACGGTCACCTCGAAGGCGCCATTCACTGTTCCACTCGGTCCGGCGATTTCGCAGCGCGTCTTACGGCTGCCACCTGGCATATCATAGCGTTTTACTGCGGCATCATTTGCCCAAGTGCCTGAGTTCATGAGCACCCAGCTCAGTCCATCCAAACTGTAGTGGACTTGATAGGCCGCGATCCGGCCGTTGAAATAGTCTTGGCGTGGAGTGTAAATGAAGCCGCTGAGCGAGCGAGTGGACCCTAGATCAAGCGTCAGATGGTGGGGCGGAGGAGGGTCTTGCGGATTTGGCCCTTGGCTGTATTCCGTATGCCAGAATGTATTGATATCCCCGTCGATCGCCAAGCTCGCACGGGCGTCCTCGGCGGTCGTTTCTTGGCTATCGAAATTTGCCACTGTTAAGCTGGAAGCTGCCATCGGCACGCCACTCGCATCGAGCGCCGAAAATTCAGCGGCGCTTGACCAAGCATTTCCATTGACCTCGCTCAGTGCGGTGAGGCGAACATAGCGCGCTTGTGGTCGCGCACTGGTGTCAAATTCCTCTTCGGTCAGGCCTTGGATGTAGCGTTGGAGCAAGGCTAACGCTTCGTGATCGACGAGATTTTTTGAGAGCGGCGGCATGGCCAATCCATTGCCAGCATTACCCATCCGGAGGTGAATGGCGGATAAATTCAAGTCGCCGGGTTTAATATAACGCCATTCAGGTCCGGGGCTGAAAACTCCCTGAAGACTTCCATTGATCAGCCCTTGAGCGGCGAGCGGGGTTCCAAGGCGCGTATCAAAATAGCTCAATGTCCCACCCGGGTGGTGGCAGTGGGAGCAATTCATGTCCAGATACGACCGCACTCGGTGCTCAACTGGCGCGGTAGCGTCACTGATCGCCCGGGATTCGATGAAATTTTCCAGTTCGGTGACGGTCACCGTGCGATCAAACATCCCGAGAGCGTTGAAGGTCTCAAGTTGGTTCGCCGTGCGACCTGTGGATTCGTAGTGAAACTTCCCATTGAGTGGAGCGGTCCGCACGCCTAGCGCTTGGCCGGCAGAAGCCGTGTGGCACAACATGCACTCTGCGCGGGAAGGGTAGTCCCAACGGCGGATTTCGCTGCTGCCATTTGCGAGGGTGACGGGGAAATTTTCGATTGCTCCGCTGGTAAGGAGTTCTGCATCCGTCCCAGCAAGGTTCCAACGGTAGGTGACACCATATTTCCCGCCACCTGCTGTACAGATCAAAAAGCGAGTTTCTAAACGTTTAACCTTCGAAGGGTTAGTTTCATCCGTCGCGACCTCGAAGTGTTTTACGAACACGGTTCCGGTCGGGAAGATCCAGCTACCCTCATCATTGAATACGATATCTTCCGAGGCCGTGTTGTGCGAACCGTCGTTAGGCAAGATCATCCAGCGCTTTTTTGCGGCGGCATCGGACCAAAGCGGCGTCACCACCGTGTAGGGAACTGCCGCTGGCACGGTGGCCAAGGTCGCGAGATCGGTGAAAAATCCGGTCTGTGAGAGAAGCCGCGGGGGCTCGATCGACAGTCCGGCCACGACCAGTTTGCGGATGGTGCCGCCGGGCTGGTTCGTGCCTTGGACAGTCAATAAATATATCTCACCGGCGCCGTCGGTGCAAAAGTTAGACAAACCGATTTTTTCGCCCGTAGGGAAACCATCAATGACCAAGTTACTCACAGGTGGTCCACCTTGGGCATCAAGCGTGACAGTCCAAATTTTACCACGAACATGGTCGGCGTAGAGTAACTTACCACCGAGCGCATCATTCCACTTCGCTCCGCGATAGCGCATGCCGCCGATGATGCAGTCACCGACCCGATGGTCGTAGTCCAGAACCGGCGGGACGTCTGTGCCGATTACTGGCACGGCTGCCGCTCCTAAACCGGCGACAAACCCTTCCCGGTAGCCCCACTGCGCATTGCCACCCCGTGGGAGTCTCGTCATTTCCTCACGAGCGCTTTCTCCCACGTCGCCGATCCAGACCTCATCGGTCTGTGCATCATAGTGCGCGGTGTGAGGACTGCGGAGTCCGATGGAGGCGAATTCCTCCAAAATCGAGCCTGCGGGATCGAGCCATGGATTATCGTTAGGAATTCCGTAGCCCTTGGTTGAGCTCGCAGGCCAGCCGGCAGGCTTATTCGCGGGACTTAACGGCTGGCGACGGATCGGGTGAGACTTGGCCGGGTTGTTATCGACATCAATCCGAAAAACACCGCTGAAAAATCCTGAATTGATCCGCTGGGTACGGCTGAGTGCACCATCTGCTCCAGTGAGGCCACCTCCTTCATTACTATCCCCGCCGTCGCCGCAAGTGATATTTAAGAAGCCGCTGTTATCGAAATACATCGCCCCACCGTTATGCCAACGGCAGCGGTCATACTGACTGATCAGGACGAACTCACTCGCAGGATCAAGCGTGCCGGTGGCGGTCTGCCAGGTGAATCGTGACACCCGCCAGTAGGAGTGATTTTCATCTGCGCCAGCCAGCGATGGCTTCGAGTTATAGCAAACATAGACATAGTTCGCATTCATCGAACCGCTTTGACCGAACTGCGGATGGAACACCAAACTGTAAAAACCCTGATCTTCGGAAACTTGGGTGGTCGCTGCCCGATCAAGGACTTTCACCACTTGGGCTTGGGTCGTCGTAGCCTTATTCGGAAAACGCCAAATCTGGCCATTTTTCCCCACCAAAAGAAGATTCTCGCTGCCCGGTACGGGCGTAAGCCACATCGGATCGATGAAAGTGAGACTAGGAAATGCGTTCTCGGTGGACCAACCTGTCGCTTCCCCCGGCGTGGTCGCGGGGAAAACGCCGTTGAAAAACGGACCGATCGGTTGAGGCGCGTCCAAGCCGCCTTGTTCGGCCAACGCCTGCGGGGTGACTGCCAAAGAAATAATTACCGTTAGGATTCCACCACACGCAGACAGATACTGGAATATTGGACGTCTCCACATCACCGTAGAAATTGATTAGGGTTTTAGAACGAAAGCGAAACTTAACCTTTTCGGATTAAACTCAATCTAGAAAGTGTCGATGATAAAACTGTGACAATATGACGAACGGGTAGGGTAGAAGCTGATGATTTCCGAAAAAAGCGTTCGCAGAAATCTAATTACCATAAGTGAATATGACTGAAGATTAGCGAGTCCTGAAGGAATTCGAGAACGATTAAATTAGAGAGCCCCGCCGTTCAGCCTTGGCCGACTGAAGCGAATAAGTTGTTAAAAAATAAAATTCCCGAGAGATACCCGCGAAACCAAGTGCTTAGCTAAGCTTTAGTATCGATCACAATTTTTGCGTGAAAGCCCTGCCCAGCGAGTCCCACCGTTTCCGGTCATGACGAGCGAGCCTGTGGCGGTGAAAATCGCGAGGGACTGGGATATCGAAAAATCAGCGTTCGAGGATCTCGACTTCGTAGCCATCGGGATCGGTGACGAAGGCCATTTTCAGGCCGCCGGTGGAGAACTTTTCGCGCCAGCCAGTGGGCCAGATTTCGATGCCGGTTTTTTCGAGGGTGTCGCAGTATTCGATGATATCGTCCACGCCGAGTGCGGTGTGCATCAGGTCTTCTGGACAGGTCGCGGTGTAGTCGGGCGAGTGGCAGAGCTCGAGGAAGACGTCGTTTCCGGGGAGTTCGAGGAAGGCGAGGCGATTGCCCTGCGGGGAGTCCTTGGACTTGGCGAGGAGGTAGCCGAGCGATTGGTAAAAGGCGACGGAAGCGTCCAGATGGCGGACACGGATGCGGGTGTGAAGGAAGCGGATCATGGTGGGCGGACGGTGGACTGGATCGGCGGGTATGCCAAATCGCGAATGGATGGCGTTCTGTATTTCTGGGGAGATCAATCTGGAACACCAAGGCGAACGGGCGGGTTGAAATCTTGATTCGACTTTCCGTTTCAGGATGAGTCTTTGCTATCGATAGAAATCAACGGTAAGGACAAGGACCTATGAAAGCCATTGTCGTCGCAGTCGATTTTTCTAACGCCACGCCCGGAGTCCTTGAAATGGCGGTGGGGCTGGCCAAGTCGTTTGGAGCGTCCTTGCAGTTGTTCCACGCCATCGAGCCGGAGCCGAGCTACACGGCTTATGGGTTCACGCCGGATGAGTTTCCGGCGATGAATGCTTTCCAAGAGGAGGCGAAACGGCGGGCGGCAACCAAACTGGAGGCGCTGCTCACGACCGTCCGCGCGGACGTGCCGACGGCGACCTCGCATCTTACGGAGGGCAGCCCACTCCATGCCCTGCTCGATTATGTGAAACAAGGCGGCGCGGACTTCGTGGTGGTAGGGGCGCACGGCCACGGCGTGATCGCTTCATTTTTACTAGGCAGCGTGGCGGAGGGTATGGTCCGTAAGGCGATGGTGCCGACGCTCGTGGTTCCGGCGAGGCCGGAGTAAAAATGGTCTAAACCAGCCCGTCTTTCCGTGCTTGTTTCCAATAGGCGTATTCCGAGCGGTTGAAATCGATGTATTCCGGCGAGAGGTCACTGGAATACATGGTGTAGTCGGCCTCGCCTTGGTTGAGGTCGATGACGATTTCAAACTCAGGGTGGGAAACCGCGTCGCGGAGTTGTTCCATCGGCGTGTCTGCTTGGAGACCACCGATGCAGGCAGCTTTCCCGCCGATGTGGATGTCTACGAGTTCCTCACGAATGCGGGCGCGGGAGTAGCCGACGGCGTGGATGATGCGGCCCCAGTTCGGATCGCCGCCATTCCACGAGCATTTCACGAGCGCGGACTTACAGACGGCTTCGGCGACTTTTTTCGCGTCGAGGTAGGTTTTGGCACCCTCGACTTTGACGGTGACGAACTTCGTCACTCGCTCACCATCGCGGACCACGGCCTTGGCCAGCTCGAGCATCAGCCACTGGAGCGCTTGGCAGAACTGCTTGCACTGGGCACTACCGCGGCGGATGGCGGGCATTTTCGCCGCTCCGTTTGCTAGGACGATGACGGTGTCGTTGGTGGACATGTCGCCGTCGATGGTGATGCGGTTGAAGCTGCCTTCCACGCACTCGAGCACAGTTTTGCGGAGATTTTCCGTGGGGATATTCGCATCCGTGGTGATGAAACAAAGCATGGTGGCCATGCTGGGGGAAATCATGCCAGCGCCTTTCACACAGCCGCCGAGACGGACGCGGTGCTCGCCGAGGTCGAAGGAAATGGCGATCTCCTTGGCGTGGGTGTCGCTGGTGATAATGGCGGCGGCGACGTCGGAGCCATTTTTCGGGCCGAGTTGATCGAGTAATTTGGCGTAGTTCGGGTCGAAGCGGACCATCGGCATTGGCAGGCCGATGACGCCGGTGGAGGCGACACCGATTTCCGAGCGCTTGAGCTGGAGCGGCTTGGCCACGGCGTCGCACATCGCGTTCGCATCGCGGATGCCTTGGACGCCGGTGCAGGCGTTGGCATTTCCTGAATTCACGATGATGGCACGGAGGTCGCCCTTGCGGAGATGGGACTGGGAGACGCGGACGGGTGCGGCTTTCACCCGATTCGTGGTGAAAGTGCCGGCGGAGGAACAGGGCATTTCCGAGTAGATGAGCGCGAGGTCGAGCCGCGTGCTGTCGGGGTTCTTGATGCCACAACTCACCGCGCTGGTGAGGAAACCTTGTGGCGCGCCGACGCCGCCTTTGATCCGGGTAAATGGGTGATCCATGGGTGGGAAAGGGGAATAGCGGGCGAGACTGAGCGGCGGTTAAAAATTTTGCAACCCATCAGTCGGATTCAGCCCGCACATGAGGTTGAAACACTGCACAGCTTGCCCGCCCGCGCCTTTTCCGAGGTTGTCCTCAGCACTCATTAAAATCACCCGTCCGGTGCGTGGGTCGTGCTGCCAGCCGATGTCGATGAAGTTGGTGCGGGTGACGTTTTTCGTATCCGCACAGCCGCCGCGACCGAGCAGCCGGACGAAATGGGCATCTTGGTAAGCCGCAGTGAGAGCCGCGCCGATGGCCTCGGGCGAGGTGCCATCCCGCAACTTGGCAGTGGTGGTGGTGACGATGCCGGAGTTCACCGGGATCAGGTGTGGGAGGAAACTGATAGTGACCATTTCCCCGGCGGCGAGGCTGAGTTCTTGCTCGATTTCTGAGAGGTGGCGGTGCTTGGGCACACCGTAAGCGCGGGCACTTTCGTTGCACTCGGCGAACAGCAATGACAGGTCCGCCTTCCTGCCCGCACCGCTGACGCCGCTCATGGAATTCGCGACGATGGTGGTGGGATCGATCAGATTTTCCCGCAGCAGTGGCAGCAGCGGCAGGAGAATGCTGGTCGGGTAGCAGCCAGGCGCAGCGACTAGGCGTGCTGCTTGGATTTCCGGCGTGCGGATCTCTGGTAAGCCATAAACTGCCTCGCTGAGTAAATCAGGGGCCGGATGCGGATGACCGTAAAATTCCTCGTAAATCGCCGCATCGCGCAGCCGGAAGTCCGCACTGAGGTCGATGACTTTCAACCCACGTTCGAGCAATGCCCGGGCGATTTCCGCCGCGACTCCGTGGGGCAGCGCGAGGAAAGCAACCGTCGCCCCAGTCGCAGCGATCGCGTCCGTATCTGGCTGGATGAAAGCAAGTTCCGCGCCCGGAGCCTTGCTAAAACGAGGGAAAACCGCACCCAGTGATTTCCCCGCCTCCGTCCTCGAAGTGGCCGCCACCAACTCCACGCCCGGGTGAGTTAGCAACAAGCGAAGCAATTCCATCCCGGTATAGCCACTGGCCCCGACGATGGCGGTTTGGACACGATTCATCCGCCGCACATGCCACGATTTTCCGTGCTTGCCAATCCACATTTGCCCTGATTCTTTCACGGTCCGTTCACGAAACGGGTTGTAGCGCAGCCTGGTAGCGCACCTGCCTGGGGGGCAGGGGGTCGTGGGTTCGAATCCCGCCAACCCGACCATTTTCGAGGCCTTGGACCAGCCGAGGCAGCACGCCAGTAGGGTGACTACCTCTCAAGGGCAATGCCTTTAAGGATCGGACTGTTCGCCAAGGAAGGCTCCGAGCTCGTTGATAGAGGCCAACGATTGAGTGCGGTCTTATCAGACGACGGTAAATGAAGAGAATTTAACCGCAGATGGACGCGGATAAACGCAGATGAAGAGGATAAGACTGTGAGGTGCGAGCCTCTTCCCAAGGAGAGGTGATCTCCGAATCGCCTGTCCATGCGGGGACCATGAGAAGCGATTTTCTCGATCCATTGGCTTTCCATGGGCATGGCGGATCGGAGTCCACCACTCCTTGAATGATCGTTTGCCCGGGGCCTTAAAGGCATTGCTCTCAAGGGTGAAAAACGAGAGCGGACATTTCCTCTTTACCAAGAACGACCAACCGACCGCCAAACTCTCCTCAGCCACTGGTTCGCGCCTACCCGCTGCGAAACGCTTGAGGCTCCGTTTCGATTTACACCCGAAAGCCACCCCGCAAGACTCCGTTGACCCGCTGATGCAAATCTGGGACGTTCCGGGGGTGTCCCAGATCAAGTCACAACCTACTCTCACCGCCGCCGAGGTCCGCGCCGCCCGCCGCCGTGCTGGATGGAAGATCGTCGTTGCGGATAGCTTTGCCGAAGCCGAGGCCGAGACCCGCGCCTACTGGCGTGCTGCAACCCCCGCTGAACGCTTAAACGCCCTCGAAAAACTCCGCGAACCCTTTTATGGCAAAGATCAAATTGGCGGCAGACTTCAGCGATTTCTTGAAGTTGTGCCTACAGAATGAAGTCCACTTCATGGTCATCGGCGGCTACGCGGTCATCCACCATTCCCGCCCCCGCTACACTGGCGACTTGGACCTCTGGGTCGATTCATCGCCTGAAAATGCCAACCGAATCGTCACCGTCTTACGAGAATTCGGATTCCCACCAGACACGGTTTCCACCGAAATGATCACCGACGGGAAAAAAATCATTCGGATGGGCTTCGAACCCATGCGACTGGAGCTCTTCACTCGCATCCCAGGCATCGAATTCAGCGGCTGTTATCAGCGGCGCGATCAAGTCAAAATCGGGCGGATGATGGTGCCGTTCATTTCCCTTGAGGATTTGAAAATCAACAAACTCGCCAGCGGGCGGCCGAAAGATCTCCAGGATCTCGAAGAACTGCCGTGATCATCAGGCTTTCAAAGATCTGGCCTAAACGAAAACGCTCGTCCGCGCCAAACCCCGGCCAAAGCTGTCGAAATACGTCTCCTGAACCTTAAAAAATGTTGGGACTGGGCGAAACGCTGAGAGTGTAAGTTTTTTTGTGTAAATGTTTTCTCGGCGATTGATGTTAGTGGTTCGGAGGGATGCGGTCGGAGAACTCGATGGTGAGGTAGCTGAGGG
>JAYUHS010000053.1:0-2247 GCA_043766715.1 Luteolibacter sp. | reverse complement strand
TTCAGGCCAAGAACCTGCACTACGGTTTGGATTTCTGTCCGGCCTTCTGGGAGTGGTTGATTGCCTCGAACACGGCTGGCTTGGTCTTCAGCACGGAGAAGGTTGGCGATGAAATTGACGCGGGGGCTGATGAACTTGCTCTCTGGGCCGCTGCGCGTGGGGACGGTTTCTTTCTCAAGCCTGACACGGCCATCCTGGCGGCTTTGGCGACGGTGAGCAGTTGGGCTGCTGGCCAGAATTATGAACCGGCAGCAGTAAGCACATTCAGACCTCAGAAAAGAGGGGGTAAACCGAAGGAAGCACTGACGGGTTCAAATCCCTTAAATGGGTCGGTCTTGTGACCCGATCTGACGGCTGAGTATTTTCCATCCGGGGACTTTTCCAAGCGGGAGACTGGGCGCTAATCTCGGGCATGCCAGAAGCGGAAATTCTTCCTCCAGCGCCCGAACTGCCGCCGCCACCGATGGACCCAACTCCGGCGCTGGGTGCGGATCCGCAACTGGAAGCGCCACCGACGGGTCAGTTGATCCTGGGAATCGACAAGCGCAACCCCGTCTTCGCGGTCTATGAGGACGATTCGGGGGAACGATTGCTGGTGTTCTACGGCTTCGAGCTCATCGAAATCGTCAATAACAACCCGGAAGCTCCGGCGTTCAAACTCCTGCTGGCACGGCTCTACAACAGCGGGGTAAAGCTCAGCGCGATGTGTGAAAGCTTCGAGGTGGATCCCAAAACGATCCGGCGCTGGGGAAAAGCGTTGCGCCAGGGGGATCCGGTGGAGTTGGTCCGGGTGTTGGAAGGTCGAGGCGCGGGACGCAAGCTGACGGGTGCGATCAAAAACTTCGCGCGCCTGCGGTGGCCGGACCTGGTGGCCGAACGAAGCTACGGTGCGGTCGGCCGGTTGCTGAGGGAGATTGAAGGGGTTTTCGGACTGACGATTTCTCGCTCGGCGGTCAATGACCTCATCCGAGAGCTCAAAAGCGGCACGGTGGAATCGGCGCTCAGGCAGGAGGACCCATCGGCCAGGCTCGCCCGTCCAGAGTGGGATGACACGATGCCCGCGATCCCTGCCCCGGAGTCATCGGCGACTGCGGGAGCGCCCACGCAAAGCGGGGAGACTGGTGTGAAATCATGGGAGGAAAGCCGCCCGGATAATCCGCCTCATTCTGCGGCCAATGAGACTGTCCAGGCCCCGGAGCCCGCCGGCAAGAGTGCCCAGTCCTCTCCCTTTTTTCCACGAGATCCCGCCGATTCGCTTTACTGGTGCGATCACGCCGGGGTCTTGATGTTCGCCCCCGCCTTGGCCGCCGTCTCCAAGCTCTCCACGACGGTGCAGCCGATCCTGGCCCAATGGATGGCAGCGCTGTGGCTGGGAGCTCAGAACATCGAGCAAACCAAGTTCCTCAATTGGGAGGATTTGGAATTGATTCTGGGTGGGGTCGTGCGCTTTCCCACCCCGCAGCGCGATCAACTCAAGGCCCTGGCGGGGGACCCGGGACTGCTCGATGAGCTTTGGCGCTTCAATCAGAAGAATCTGGGCCCGGCGGCGGGGAGCGACTTTTACTTCGATCCCCACACCAAGCACTACACCGGGGAGCAGAAGGTGCTCAAAGGCTGGTGTTCCAAACTCCGCTTCGCGGACAAGGTCCTGCACAGCGATTTCATCCACACCGCGCAGGGAGCGCCGATCTATTTTGAGACGACGGACAATTTCGCCGATTTGCGCCAACGCTTCCGCGGTGTCATTGGCCGCGCGCGTCAGGCGCTCCAATGGCCGGCCACCCTGGTGCCCACCTTCGTGGTCGATCGAGGCATCCACGGAGCGGAGTTTTTTGAGAAAGCGGCCGACGACCCGACCTTCCATCTCATCACCTGGGAAAAGGGCTTCACGGCCCAGGCCTGGGAGTCCACGAAAGTCATGGGTGAAACCACGATGACTCGGCCTCGGAACTCCTCGTCGGATTTGCGCCTCTATCAATTTGAGTATTTCGAGAGACCTTGGGAGAAGAACCCCAGGCTGCGGCAGATTGTGGTGCAAGCCACCGATGAGCGCGGTCGCACCATCCAGGTGGCCATCCTCACCGATGACCTGAAGCGAGCCGTGACCGAGATCGTTGAGTTGATGTTTGGGCGGTGGCTCCAGGAGAATGATTTCAAGTACCTCGACAAGCATTTTGGGATCAACCAGATCACCAGTTACCGGAGCATTGAGTATGAGCAGCTCAAAGGGCAGGTGGAGGATCGCCA
>JAYUHS010000052.1:0-6051 GCA_043766715.1 Luteolibacter sp. | reverse complement strand
CCTCAGCTACCTCACCATCGAGTTCTCCGACCGCATCCCTCCGAACCACTAACATCAATCGCCGAGAAAACATTTACACAAAAAAACTTACACTCTCTCACAAGGAGTGGGGATCTCCGAATCCCCAAGCCCATGGGAGGCCAATGAGAAGCGATTTTCTCGATTCATTGGCTCTCCATGGGCATGGCGGATCGGAGTCCACCACTCTTTGGGGTTAGCGGCGGTGGGCGGGGCCCATGACTTGCTTTTTCTTGAGGGTGGCGGGCGCGGATGGCTCCACTGCGGGGGCGGGGCGGGTGGGGCTCTGAACCCGGTGGGAGCTGGCCTTGTCTTCCACTGGAGTGATGGCGTCCATGGGTGGGAGCACGCCGGGTCCGTCGGCGAAGGTGCGGGTCCGGTCGGACACCTTGTAGCGGGCGTCCATGTCGGCTTGCACGGCGTTTAGCGAGCGGTCGTTGCTGACGATGGAGGGCTGGATGAAGACCATTAGCTCGCTGCGGTCCTTGGTGATTTGATCGCTGCCGAACAAGCCGCCGATGTAGGGAATGCTGCTGAGGATGGGGATGCCGCTCTTGGTCTTGGCGTCCTTGGCAGAAATCAGGCCACCGAGGATGATGGTTTGGTTGTTTGGAACGGTGACAGTGGTGGTGATTTCACGGGTGGAAATCCGGGGAACGGTCAAGTTACCACCGTTACCGCCACCACCGGCGATGGTTTGGGTGCCATTCTGTTCATCATTCACTAGTTTGATTTCTAGGGTGATGTCATTTTCTGAGTTCACGAGTGGCCGGACTGCTAGCTCGAGGACGACGTCTTGGTATTCGATCTGGGTGCTTGAGCTGTTACTGTTCCCGAAGCTGTTGCTGCCGGTAGGGATGGCGATGCGTTCACCGCTGGAGATTCTGCCCTCGACGTTGTTGGCGGTGAAGATGCTGGGGCGGGAGAGGACGGTGAAGTCGGTCTTGGACTGGAGGGCTTGGAGATAGACGTTGAGGTTGTTACCGATTTTCCCGTAGATCTGGAGCCCGCCACCGGTAAGCTGTCCTGGCTGGAAGATAGTTTGGGCAGGGGTTCCGGGTGAGGCGGGGGTGTAACCGGGCTGGCCGGGTGTGCCGACGGCGGGAGTGCCAGCGATCGCGGCGATGGCTTGGTTGAGAATCGGTAGGACGGGCCCACTGCCGTTCCCGCCTCTGCCGACGACGTCGGTCCCGAGATTCAGGTAGTCGAGGCCTACTTTGAAATCGTCATTGAGCGTGAGCTGGCCGATGACGGTGGAAATCATGACTTGGTCGGGCTTGACGTCGATCTGGTCGAGCAGTTTTTCGATGATTTCTAGGCCGGAGGGCGGGCCTTGGACGACGACGGAGTTGGTGATGTTATCCGCAACGAGGAGGGTGCGTCCGACAAGGGCGGATTCTGGAGCGGAGCTGACATCACCGCTATTGAGGGAAGTGCCGCCACCACCGCCGCCGCCGGAACCGCCGCCACCGCCACCGCCACCGAAGTTGGCCCCAGAGCTGCCATTGTTGTTGTTACTATTGCTGCGGCTGTTGCGACCGCCGCTGGAAGCTTGGCGGTTGTTGCCGGATTGGGCGCGATTTCCGCCACCGCCTTGGGCCGCACCTGCACCGCCGGCCTGAGCACCTGCACCGCCGCTGCCACCACTGTTGCCGGTGCCGGAGAAGGCGCGGGTGAGGGCATCTGTGGCGATGGGTAGGAATTCGGAGACTTTGAGGAACCTGAGCTTACGGCGGAGGAAGTTTTTCTCGCTCGTTTCCACGTCGAACTCACGGATTAAGTTTTCTACGAAGATTAGATCCACGGGTCTTCCCATGGCGAAGATGCGGTTGGTGCGGGGATCTGGGATGATCTGGACGGGTGTGGCCTCGGAGCTGCCGCCCTCGCCACCGGCAGCTTGGCCGGGGATGGCGGGTGCGCCGCCTGGAGCAATGACTATGGGCTGGGGGGAACCGGCGCGCTGGATGCCGGCGGTGGTCTGGGTGGATTGCTGGGCGGTGAGCAGATCGGTGAGGGTGGCGGCGATTTCCGTGACATCGGCGAATTTCACCTTGATGAAGCGGGTGCCGACTTGGGAGGAGGGCTTGTCGATTTCCTTTTTCAGGTCGATGAGCTTGCGGATGAGTGAGGTGTTCTCGGTGATGACGACGGCGGCGGCATTCGGCACGGGGGCGATGGAGCCGTAAGCGCCGGGGGCGCCGACGATCTGGGTGAAGGTGTTCACGGCCTCGGCAGGCTTGATGTAGCTGAGCGACATGACGTAGGAAATGACGGCATCACTCTCGGGAAGTGGGTCATTTTCGTTATAAACTTTCACGCCGATCTGGGTGGGGCGGATGCCGCCGGCGGAGACGAGGGTGAGGTATTCGAGGTTGGGATTCTGGCCGTCTGGGACGAAGACGAAGTTCTCGATGATGGCGGCTTTTCTGAGGAGCTCGGCGGCTCCTGCGAAGGTGAGGGAGTCTTTTTCCGAGGCTTCTTGGACGAAGGAGAATTCGGCGGCGGCAGCGGCGGCGGAGACGATGACGCGGTGGCCGGTGTAGGTGCGGTAGAGGCCGGCGAGTTGGTTCCCGCTGAGCTTGGGTTCGTTGATGTCGTTGACGATTCTCGTTTGGCCGAGGGGTATGCCGGGCTGGCTAGCAGCCGCAGCGGCGATGGCGGCGGCGGAAGGGGCCACTTCTGGCGCTCCGGCGGCGGGCACTCCAGCGTCACCGGGGATGAGGACGCCGGGCTGGACGTCTGCGGGCTGCTGGCCATACGCCGAGGCGATGCTGAGAAGGAAGAGTGCGAGTGAGCGGTGAAAAGACATGGACGAAAGCGGGTGTTTTTAGACTGGAGAGTTAATTTCCGCGGCGTTGGGCGCGGGGTTGATTCTGAGGGATGGGTTGTGTGACGGGTTGCACTTGGCCTGTCACTCCGGGTGGTGGTGGTGGGACGAAGCGGAGGCGGGGCACGCGTTGGGGCACGGGCATGCCAGGCTGTGGAATAGGGCCGCCGGGCTGATTTATCTGGCCGGGGACGGGTGCTTTGGGCACGGCGGCGGCGATGGTGAGGAGCTTTTCATCGAAGGCGACGGTGCCGGTCATGGAGCCGGAGGACATCTTGACGACGGTGTCGAGTGGGCTGCCGGGCTTGGGGACGACGCCGAGGATTTGAAATTCGGATTTGGCGTCGCCGGAGGTCACGGTGATCCGGTCCTCGGGTTTCTTTTTATTGATCAAGGTGACGCGGTAGCTCTCGGTGCCGGAGATTTTGCCGATGGAGGAAACTCCGATGAGGGCGTAGTCGTCGAGCGGATTACTCTCCGGGCCGGCCTCGGCAGGGGGTGGCTTGGAGGTGAAGGGTGAGTTCGTGTAGAGAGTGGTGTAGCGGGAAAGTGGGGGCTTTTTCGGCACGTCTGCCATGGCCACGCCGGTGAGGGTGAGGAGCATGAAAGCCGGATGTGAGATCGGGAATTTCATGGGGTGGCGGTTCCGGGTGTGTTGGGGACAAGCCATTAAGTTAGTTGTTACCACGGCGTTGGACGCGCGGTTGGTTCTGCGGGACGGGTTGGACGGGTGGCACTTGACCGGTCACGCCTGGCGGCGGAGGTGGGACGACGCGGGGCCGCGGGACGCGCTGGGGCATGGGCTGGCCCTGTAACTGGGGCGGCATACCGGGCTGGACCACTTGCCCAGGAATCGGAGCCTTGGGCACGGCGGCGGCGATGGTGAGGAGCTTTTCATCGAAGGCGACGGTGCCGGTCATGGAGCCGGAGGACATCTTGACGACGGTGTCGAGCGGGCTGCCGGGCTTGGGGACTACGCCGAGGATTTGAAATGCGGATTTAGTGTCGCCGGAGGTCACGGTGATCCGGTCCTCGGGTTTCTTTTTATTGATCAAGGTGACGCGGTAGCTCTCGGTGCCGGAGATTTTACCGATGGAGGAAACACCGATGAGGGCGTAGTCGTCGAGCGGATTACTCTCCGGACCGGCCTCGGCAGGGGGTGGCTTGGAGGTGAAGGGTGAGTTCGTGTAGAGAGTGGTGTAGCGGGAGAGTGGGGGCTTTTTCGGCACGTCCGCCATGGCCACGCCGGTGAGGGTGAGGAGCAGGAAAGCCGGATGGGAAATCGGGAATTTCATGGGGTGCCGGTTTAAGGGATGCTCGGGACGAACCATTGCTCGAAGGTGGCAAGGCAGTCGATTTTCGTGTCGTCCTGCTTGTTCGGGGTGAGGCGGACTTGGGAGGAGATACGGAGTTGGTCGGGCACGTTGAGGCGGTCGAACCAGCGGTAGAGTGCGTCCTCGGCGCCAGTGACGCTGATTTGGATTCTCGCGCGGTGGTAGTTTTTCCCGGAGGTATCGGTGGGGAGGGGCTGCTGGCCGGGCTTGATGGTGAGTCCGGATTCCTTGGCATCGCGCTCGATGTCTTGCTGGAGGCGGGTCTGGATGTCTTGATTTGCGGCGGGCTGCGGCTCGTGCGCGGCGAGCCATTCCATTTCCCCGGTCACTTGTTCGCGGCTTTGTTGGAAGTTCTCCGCAGTGGCGAGCTTGTTCTTGGCGAGCTTCGTCTGTGCGTCCACGGTGATTTTCATGGATTTGGCGAAGTTGAACGCGAGGAAGTTAAGAATCACGAATCCGACGATGGCGAAGAAGGTGATGAATTTTTTTTCTCGGTCTGACATGGATGAGGAAAAGGGAAAGAGGCGGAGCGGGAACTGCTGCTGCCCGGGTAATGCCGAGGCAGGTGGATTTTGTCGGTGAAAGGGAAATCAGGGTTGGCCTTGGGTGGCAGGAAGTGCGGCGCTGAACACGAATTTCCAACCGCGGGTGGATTGGATCGGCTCGGGGGTGCTCCAAGTGAAGCGGGTGAGGTCCTGATTTTTTCCTAGGTTGAGGCTGAAGGTGTTCACAGCTTGGAGTTGCGGGGCCTCGCCGATGAGTTTGATTTCCGAGGCGGTAATGTCTGCGGTTTCGAGGCGTAGGCCGCTGCCGGGTGGGATGCAACTGGAGATGCGGTAGAGAATCTCTACAGGTGAGTTGCTGAGCTCGATGGCGTTGGCGAGCTCGTCCCATTTCTGGATGTGGAGGGAGTAGGCCTCTACGTCCGGGGCGGCGGCGGCGACTTGGAGGTTGAGTTTTTTCGTCTCCGAGTGGTCTTTCCACAGGCCGTAGCCGAACCAACCGAGGATGCCGAGGTAGAAGAGAGCTACTGCGGCCGCAGCGAGGATGACATTCTGGCGTTTCCGCGCGGCGCGGCGGGCAGCGCGGACGTCGGCAGGAAGGAGCTTGCTGAATGGATGCGGCAGAGTGGGTGCCGGGCGCGGTGAAACTTCGATGGGGGTTCTAAACGCGGCGGCAAGCGCGGTGGTGCTGACGTCTTCGAGGTTCGTCCACAAGACGATGCGGGTCGGCTCGATTTCCAGACCCTGCATCGAGAGCTGCATGAGTGCGAGGCGGATTTCTTGGGCGAGATTCTCGTCCGGGCTGGCGGCCATGACGGACGTGGCTTGGCAGTAGGCGAGATTTCCTTGGTGCGAGAGGCTGAAGACCCAGCGCCCGAGCTCTTTCCAAATGGCCAGTGTATCTCCGGTGAGTGGGTAGGCGCGGGCGGAAATATCGAAGCTCTTCGGCCCGCGTGGCGGCATGTCACCCTCACCGGGGACGCGCAGCAGGACGGAAACCAGAGAGGTGGTCTCGGCCTCGCGGGCGATGACGAAGAGGTCGGTGAGTTGGCCAGCCATGAGGTCTGGACGGAGCCCGAGCCGCTCGGCGTGGAGTGCGGCGAGATCGGGGAAAAGTGCGTCATCCTCACTGGAGACTCGCATCGGCAGGGCGGTGATGGCCTTGACGGGGAAGAGCAGCAGCAGATCGCCATTGGGGATGCTCGTCAGATCACCGGCGTTATCGATGGCGGTGGCTTCGAGGAGGGTGAATGGGGTTCCGGTTTGGCCAGTCCAGATTTCCCAGCCGGATTCGCCGGGGACGAGAAGCACGTTTTCGGTAGTTTTACTCACGGGATGATTTCTTCGGTGCGTTCGAGGAGGGCGGGCC
>JAYUHS010000051.1:0-16040 GCA_043766715.1 Luteolibacter sp. | reverse complement strand
GCCAAGGACTTTCTCATCAACAACTACATCCAAGTTTCTGATAATATCGTCTATCCATTTGCCAAGCAATACTACCGCGAGAGCATCGCGCAGATCGCCATGTATGACGATCTTACCCTATCAGTATCCCTGCCGGTGGCCAAAATCTATGCGCCCTACTTTGCCGGAGACATCAAGCCTTACTCACCGACGTTCTACTCAGAATACGGCCCGGACTATGCGGAGCGCTATCAATGGCGATTCCCACCGACCACCGGTGCCTACGAGGTGAAGCCCGAGGGGATCGTCAACGGCGTTTCTATCACCCAGACCCGCGTCAAAAATTGGTGGGCCAAGGATCGCAAATTTTATCGCTACCGTTTCAACCCCGACAAGTTGGTCCACACCGTCGTGCGCGACGATTCGAAAGCCTTCGAACTCTTCCGGGCAGGCGAGTTCGACACCGCACTGCTAACATCTCCACAGTCTTGGTATGAAAAATCTGAAATTGAGCCGGTTTATCAAGGCTACATCGAGCGATACACCTACTATAAACGCTACCCGAAAGTGCCGCGTGGACTTTACCTCAACGTCGCAAAGCCACCGCTAGACGACCGAGAAGTCCGCATCGGCATCCAACATGCGATGAACTGGCAGAAGATCATTGATGTGCTATTTCGTGGGGACTTCCAACGGCTCAATGCGTTCAATGAAGGTTATATTCCATTCAGCGATCCATCGATCATCGCCCGACCGTTCTCGATCAACCTCGCCCGGGCTGCCTTCGCCAAAGCCGGATATACCCAGGAAGGCCGTGACGGCATCCTCACCAAGCCAGACGGGACCCGGCTTTCTGTTTCGCTGAGCTACCCCGGGATGCCACAGTATGATCGGATGTTCGCGATCCTACGGGAAGAAGCCAAGAGTTGTGGATTTGACCTGCGGCTTGATTCGTTAGAGGCGAACGTGCTCTACAAGAAACAGATGCAGAAGCAGCATGAGATGGTGATGGGTTCGTGGTTAATCTTACCACCGGTGCCCGAATATCATGAGTTTCTCCATTCCTCGAATGCGATCGACGAGAAAGGAAATCTGAAACCACAGACGAACAACGTCTTCTCATGGCACCGCGCAGATACCGACGTGTTAGTCGAAAAAACTCGCGCCGCGACCACCCCCGAGGAGCTCAAGGACGCGGCTTGGAAACTGCAACAGATCATACACGACGAGGCGATTTTCGTGCCCGGCTACACCGTGGACTTCGCCCGCATCGGCTCGTGGCGCTGGGTGCGATGGCCGGATTGTCCTAACACCCGCTTCAGCCCGCCCGTCGTTTACGAGCCACAAGACGTATTCACCTTTTGGGTGGATGATGAGATCAAAGCAGAAACTCTCGCTGCCCGCCGCTCCGGTAAGATCTTCCCTGAATTTACCAAGACCATCGAGGATTACCGCATCAAACCGGAGGTGCCCGTAAACCCATGACCGAAGCCACGGGAAATATTCTGGAGGTCGATCAACTAATCACTTCCTTCGAGACAGATCGCGGTCTGCTGCGGGCGGTCGATCATGTTTCGTTCACTGTCCCCGCCGGTAAGACCGTCGGCATCGTCGGCGAGTCCGGCTGTGGCAAGAGCGTCACTGCGATGTCCATCGTTAGACTCCTGCCGCAGCCCGCAGGGAAAATCCTCGGTGGCCATGTCTATTTCCAAGGCCGTGATCTCGCCCGGGCCAGCGACGCCGAAATCCGCAAAGTGCGTGGCGGCGAAATCGGCGTGATTTTCCAAGAACCGATGGCCGCGCTCAATCCCGTCCACCGCATCGGTCGGCAAGTCGCAGAAGTCTTCCGCATCCATAAGAAACTCTCGAAAAAGGACGCATGGGACGCCGCGACCGAGATGCTAGAAATGGTGAAAATCCCCGCACCGGAAAAGCGGATGATGGACTACCCGCACCACCTTTCCGGCGGGATGCGCCAGCGTGTCGTCATCGCCATCGCCCTGGCTTGTAGGCCATCTTTACTCATCGCCGACGAGCCGACCACCGCGCTTGATGTGACGGTCCAAGCCCAGATCCTCGATCTCATGGCGCGGCTTCAGGCAGAAATCGGCATGTCCACCGTGCTCATCACCCACGACCTCGGCGTCATCGCCGAAACCTGTGATGAGGTCGTGGTAATGTATGCCGGCCGTGTCGTGGAAAAGGCCAGTGCAGAGGAGTTATTTACCCATCCACTCCATGCCTACACCAAAGGCCTACTGAACTCCATCCCCACGCTCGACATGCCGTCGAAGTCCGTTCTCAACACCATCCCCGGCATGGTCGCGTCGCTCGCAGATCTCTCCCACGGCTGCCGTTTTTGCCAACGCCTCGGCCGCACTGCCGCCTTTTCCCACGAACGCCCACAACTCGCCGAAGTATCCCCCGGCCATTGGGTGGAAACCTGCCCGGAATGCACGGCGAACGTCGAACATTGAACGCCGAACATCGAACCTCGAAGTGAAGAAAAGAGGAAGAGAACGAAGATGAATGAAGAACCGGTTTATGATCTGGAGGAGCGGCTGCTGGATTTCGGGGCGGCTGTCATCTCGCTGACCCGCAAGCTTACTAGCGACTACGCCGCGCGGCATGTCGGGAATCAGTTGCTGCGTTCCGGCACGTCCCCGTTAGCCAATCACGGGGAAGCCCAAGCCGCAGAATCCACGGCTGATTTCATCCACAAAATGCGCATCGCCCTCAAAGAACTCCGCGAATCCGAACGCTGGCTCAAGCTCATCCAGCGTGCAGATTTACTCCCAAACAACTCCCTTGTCGCCGACCTCCTCAACGAAACCGACCAGCTCATCCGCATCTTCGTCACCAGCATCGCCACCGCCGAAAAACGCCGTAAATAGCTCTTCGTTCTCTCCTCTTCCTCTACTCTTTTCTTAACTTCCTCTTCGTTCTCTTCACTTCGACGTTCGATGTTCAACGTTCGATGTTCGACGTTCTTTCCCATGAAACTCCTGTCAGTCCAAGATCTCCGCGTCCACTTCCCGGTCCGTGGCGGCGTGATGCTACGCCAAAGCGGAGCTGTCCGCGCGGTGGACGGAGTTTCGCTTGAAATCGCGCAGGGCGAGACACTCGGGCTGGTCGGCGAGTCCGGTTGTGGCAAGTCCACCCTTGGCAAGGCGATCGTCCGCTTGATCAAGCCCACCACCGGCCGCATTTCCTTCAACGGCAGCGACATCAGCCACACGAACCAACGTGCCCTGCGGCCGCTGCGGCGGGATTTCCAGATGATTTTCCAAGACCCCGCCGAGTCGCTCGACCCACGAATGAGTGTGCGCTCGATCATCGAGGAGCCATTTGTGATCCACGGCATCGGCAACCGCACGGAGCGAACGACTTGGGTAAATGAACTCCTCGACCGCGTCGGCCTACCCGCCGCTGCTGCCGAGCGCTATTCGTTCGAGTTTTCCGGCGGCCAGCGCCAGCGAATCGGCATCGCCCGCGCCTTGGCCCTGAAGCCGAAACTCATCGTCTGTGATGAACCGGTCTCCGCGCTCGATGTCTCCGTACAATCCCAAATCTTGAATCTCCTCGTCGAACTGCAGCGGGATTTCGGACTTTCCTACCTCTTCATCGCCCACGACCTGTCGGTGGTGAAGCACGTGAGTGACCGGGTCGCGGTGATGTATTTGGGAAAAATCGTCGAGCTAGCCTCCGCCCAAGCGATTTACCAAAACCCACGCCACGCCTACACCAAGGCCCTGCTTTCCGCCATCCCCTCGCACGACCCAGCCGTGAAACGGAAAAAAATCCTGCTGGAAGGCGACGTCCCCTCCCCTATCGATCCGCCGCCCGGTAGCGCCTTCGGCCATCGCATGAACCACCCGCGCTACCTAGAAACCGTCGGCGCAGACCTCTCGCTGCGGGAGGTTTCCCCAAGCCACTGGGTCGCCGCCGATCCCTGCTGCGTCTCGGACGAGGATTGGAAAAAACTCCGTCCTCAGGCCGAGTGAAATCGAATTGCCGAGATTTTTAATGCGGAGATCGGTTTTTGATCGATGGACTCAAGAAAGCCGAGCGGCAAGCAGCTCGCGCTGAAAAATCAGTTCTTTCGGTAGGTCGTCATAGAGATCGATGAAGAGTTCGCTCTGGCTGACCAGCTCCGCTTTCCACTCATTGCGGTTGAAGGCCATGGCTTTGTCATAACTCTCCTTGGTGAAGCCTTCGAGTCCATCAATGTTGAAATCTTCGAAAGCAGGCGTCCAACCGATCTGAGTCTCATGTCCGGCAGCATTTCCAGTGCAGCGTTTCACGATCCATTCGAGGACGCGCATATTTTCACCGTAGCCCGGCCAAATGAACTTGCCGTCGTCATCTTTACGGAACCAATTGACGTGAAAAAACCGTGGCAAGTGGTTCAGATAGCGCCTCATTTCCAGCCAGTGCGTGAAATAATCGCCCATGTTATATCCGCAGAACGGCAGCATGGCCATCGGGTCGCGGCGGACCTTACCGATGGTGCCCGCCGCAGCGGCGGTCATTTCCGAGCCCATCGTCGCGCCGACATAGACGCCGTGGCTCCAATTAAATGCCTGATAGACGAGCGGCATCGTGGTGGGGCGGCGACCACCGAAGACGATGCCATCGATGGGCACACCCTCCGGATTCTGCCAATCGGGATCGATGGTCGGACACTGGACCGCAGGAGCGGTGAATCGTGCATTCGCATGGGCAGCGGTCCTGCCGCAGTCTGGAGTCCAATCTCGGCCAGTCCAGTCGATGAGGTGCGCGGGCGGGACCGGCGTCATCCCTTCCCACCAAATATCGCCATCATCCGTTAGGGCGACATTGGTGAAGATGGTATTTTCCTTCATCGACTCCATTGCGATGGGATTGGTGTCGTAGGCGGTGCCGGGTGCGACGCCGAAGAAGCCGGTTTCCGGGTTAATCGCATGTAATTTCCCATCCGCATGGGGCCAGAGCCATGCGATGTCGTCGCCGACAATGGATGTCTTCCACCCCGCGTCCTGATAGGACTTGGGCGGGACGATCATGGCGAGGTTGGTCTTCCCACAGGCAGAAGGAAACGCGGCTGTGAGATAAGTCTTAGTGCCATCCGGCGCGTGGATACCGACGATGAGCATGTGCTCAGCCATCCATTGGTGTTCGCGAGCGATGTTCGAGGCGATGCGAAGCGCGAGGCACTTTTTGCCTAGCAGGGCATTCCCACCGTAGCCGGAGCCGAAAGACATAATCTCGCGAGTGGCGGGAAAGTGGACGATGTATTTATCTTCATTGCACGGCCAGACGCTATCTGTCTCGCCAACTGCTAGCGGCGCGCCGACGGAGTGCAGGCTTGGGATAAACTGGCCATGACCATCGCGTTTTTTCGGCGTCATTCCATTCGCCTCGTCTTCGAGACGCTTCAGAACATGCGAACCCATGTGACACATGATCCGCATATTCACGACGACATAGGGGCTATCAGAAATTTCCACGCCGATCTTCGCCAGCGGCGAGTCCAGCGGCCCCATGCAAAACGGGATGACGTACATCGTGCGGCCTTTCATGGCTCCTTTGAATTTTCCGTTCAGCAAGGCGCGCATCTCGGTAGGATCTGCCCAGCGGTTAGTGGGGCCAGCTTCGTCAGGACGCTTCGAGCAAATAAACGTGCGCTCCTCGACGCGAGCGACGTCCGACTGAGTGGAGCGGGCAAGAAAAGAGTTCGGGCGCTTCTCCGGATTGAGACGGATAAAGGTGCCATTTTCCACCATCAAGGAAGTTAATCGATCCCATTCGGCCTGAGAACCATCACACCACTCGACGGCTTCTGGGGTGCAGAGTGCAGTCATTTCATCGACCCATTTTTGGAGGAGCGGGTGGGAGGTAGGGAGAGAATGGTTCATGGCAGAGGCGCGAGTAGAGCCGGGATTGTGGCGATTGGCAATTTCATGCGAGAAAATGTTGGAAGAGTCTGTGGAGATTGAGCGGCTTAGAAAGCGATGCTTCGCTTGCAGCTTGTGGAGAGCAGCACGCATCCGATTTGGGCCTCGGGATAGACGCGCTGCAGGGCTTCTCGATAGCCTTCCATTTGGATCGAATATTTCTCAGTGAGTTCAGATATTTCCGTCACGATATCGGTCTTGAAATCGATGATCTTCACTTGCCTCACTGTTCCCATCGGATTTCGTTGAAGGTGGACGCGGTCCATCACTCCACTCAACCATCTCCCGCCGACGATTGCATCCACGGGCTGTTCACGGAGCAGTTCGAGCGGTTCTCCACGGCGTTCAAAGAGCTGCCGAAGGTCTGGAACTTCCAGTAAATCAGCGACTAAGATTCCTGCATCGTTGATCGGTAAATCCGGCTTCGTTTCATCCACCCAGCCGACCCATTCAAACACCGCATGGACCTCACGGCCAAATTGCAGCCCAAATGAAGAATGCTGCACGACTGACGTAGAGTCTTTCTTCGTGCCACTCGGAGTCGTCCGTTCCCGGCGGGGGATGCCGGTCGCGAGGGATGGTATTTTAGTCGATTCTTTAGTGCGAGCGGACACCGAAGAACTCTCCACCCAGTCCGCCGATCCCGTTTGAAAAACCGTGCCTGGCTGACCCTGAGAGACGACCGAACGTGCAAGCCAATTTGCCAACGATGGCTTATCCACATCCTGCGAGGCCGAGGGAGGTTCTAATAACACATAGAGTCCACGTTTGGAGCGGGTGAGTGCGACATAGAGCATGCAGAACGCTTGATAACGCTGAACGATCTCCCAATCCGCTTCCGCTTCACGCATTTCAGGAATCAATGCGCGCGCCCATTTCGGAGGAGTCTGGGTGATCCAGCCATCGCCCTCCGCGACCTCGAAATACTGCGAGGCTGGGATGCTGTCATTCGGCACTTCCGGTAAAATGACGATGTCGAAGCCGAGTCCTTTCGCCTTATGGATCGTCATCACTTGCACCGCTGCTAGACCCGGACTCTGAGAAACTTCTAAACGCTCGATCCACTCCGCGGCCTCGCGTGGAGTCGCCGTACCCTGAGCATCAAGGCTTGCGAGTGCCATCATCACATCACCCGCACGGCGTCTGCCGAAATCCGACCAATCCGCCCAGCATTTTCCGACCACCTGCTCGATCATCGCAGCAAATCCCTGCTCCGATGCCACTGCTAACAATCTCTCCCAGACCTGCGGCCAGTGCTTACCGAAGTCCGCACGCAAGGGCGCTGCGAGTGGCGACATTTCTACCACTTCTCGTGAAAAATCATCCGCCGGATCTGCCAACCATTTCAGTAAATGCCCCAGTGCGATGCCCACCGGATTGTCCTTCGCTGGCTCGCGGCGACCTTCTTCGATCACGTCGAACCCTTTCGCCCGCAGATCATCAGCCACTTCGCGGACCATGGCATTACTGCGGACCAGCACGCCACACGTCATGGCACGCGTGCCGACTCCGAGTTCTACTAACATTTCACCGAGTCGTTCGAGCCGCTCCTCCCACTTTCCCGCCACCACTTCCACCCGCGCTTCTCCGCGTTTGCCAGCGGCAGTCAGAGGCTCGGCGGAAAAATGTTCCTGCCATTGCCAACCGCCCGCAGCCTCGCCGAAAAGTTCGCGCATCGTCGCTGTGTCGCCACAGACTTGGTTCACCAGTGCGAGGACCTCCGGGCAGGAACGCCAAGACTCGGCCATCGGCTCGATTTCTAAACCGCTGCCATACCGGTCCATCACTTCGTCGAACAATCCGACCTCGCCGCCGCGCCATGCGTAGATCGCTTGCTTGCGGTCGCCGACGATGAACATGGAACCCTCGCCTTCGCCTGCCGCCTCGTCGATGAGTGGCAAAAGCCCAATCCAGTCCGCGCGACTGGTATCTTGGAACTCGTCTAGCAGCCAGTGCTCGTGACGGGCGTCTAGGCGGAAATCCACTGCCTCGCGTCGCAGGCGGGCATCCTCGCTGATGACCCAGTCGCCCATCAGGATCTTTACATCGTCGAATCCTAACAACCCTCGCCGTCTTAGCTGTCTCTCACAGCGGGCGTCGTAAACAGAGATCACTTCTCGCACCGCGCGCGTCCGAAGCAGCGCCGCCGCCATTTCGCAGTGGGCTGCCAGATTCACAAGGTCCCGTAGCGCATCGCCCGCAGGTCCGCCGATCATGAACTCTTTGTAATACTTCACCGCCAGCGGCCCATTTGCAGTGACCGCCGATTTCAGGATTTCAGCTAACAGGCTTGTAGCTCCTCCTAGGCTGCCGCTGCCGATGGTGTGACTCGCCAGCGCCGCCACGGCTTTTTCCAATGCCTCTTGCTGGCCCTTCCGGGTGTATTCGATGCCGGCGAGTCCACGCGACACCGTGGCCGCGAGTCCGTGCTTTTCCTTTTCCCAGTCCTCCAACATCACCCCTGCTAGACCCGAAGGGCCCCACTCCTGATCTCGGGAGACTCGGAACCGGCTTTGCCAACTTTTCACGAAACCCCGCAGGCCCTCGATCACGCCTTGAGCTTCCTTGCCAATCGTCGCCCGGCGGAATGCGTGTAGGAAATCGTCGCCGCCTGAGTCATCCAACGTTTCACCTAAGATCGCAACCAAGATTTCATCTGCCTGCGCCGCAGCCCGAGGGCCTTCGAGTAGATCAAATTTCCCTCCAGTGAGTCCCAACTCGTATTGGAAACCACGGACGACTTTCGCGAAAAAGCTGTCCATCGTGCCAAGGGTGAGTCGCGGTAATGCTTTCACCACGAGTTCTAAGGACTCGCCAAAGTCAGCGTCCGGCAAGTTCAGATCCACGCGCAGGCGAGCCGCCATTGGTTCGTCGCTGGCGACGGAGGCCAGTTTCGTCAACACCGAATCCGCGAACTCCCCTGCCGCCTTGCGGGTGAAGGTGAGCGCCACGATTTTTTCGGGAGCCACACCCTTCGCCACGAGGCCGATCACCCGGTTTCCTAACTGGAAGGTCTTTCCCGAGCCAGCAGATGCGAGGATGAGCAGATTCTTCGCGAGGATATTCATCGTGAAGCGGAGCATGTGCAGATCTTTGGAATCCGCAAACCCCGAAGTTCTGCATGGCCGAGAGAGCCTCCTCACGCTCGGCCCGGGGCGCAGCGGGTCAATTCACTTGGATTTCCACGGCTCTCGATGCAGGCTGTTGGCCCATGAATGACTGCGACGAAATCGCTTTTTTCGAGTTTCAGGCGATAGAAAAAAGCGGCTCTCCGCGGACACTTGCGAACTACCGTGACGCACTTGCCGCGTATCAAAAATGGCGAGGAGCTCGCTTCGGTGGCTGGCGTGCCGAAGAGCCGGATCATTTCCGCGACTATTTGTTCGAGCTGATGAAGCAGGGATTCAAGCGGGCGACAATCCGGCTGAAATTCGCTGCGCTGCGGTCGTTTTATAAATTCTTAGTGCTCCGGCGTGGGATGGCACGCAGTCCGGTGGCAGAGGTGCAACTACCGAAACCTGAGCGTGGCTTACCCGTGATCCTAACGATTAAACAAATCGATGAGCTTCTCGGGATGCCGCTCCAAGGCGAACCGGATCAGAAATTCCCGCCGTGGCTGCCACTGAGGGATGCGGCCATCCTTGAGCTGTTTTACTCCTGTGGGCTACGAATTTCGGAACTGCTCGCACTGGATGTGCGGCACATTGATTTCATCGGCGAGACGGTCAAGGTGATGGGTAAGGGTTCGAGAGAACGCATCGTCCCCGTCGGAGGTCCGGCACTCAGTGCGATCCAGCGCTACCGCCAGCAGGCGGCGGTTGTCTCTGGACCGTTGTTTCTCAGCACGCGGCTTCGGCGGATCACCCAGCAGGCGGTAGATCAGTTACTTAAGAAATATTTAAAACGGAGCAGCATCCCATTCGCGATCAGTCCTCATAAACTCCGCCATAGCTTCGCCACGCATTTGCTTGATGCAGGCGCGGACCTTCGGAGCGTGCAGGAGTTGCTCGGTCATGCATCACTCTCGACCACCCAAATTTACACCCATGTGACCAAGGAACGACTCAAACAAGCCTACGACACTGCCCATCCCCGAGCATGAAATCCATCGGCCGATCTCTCATGAAATTCAGTGGCATCCTCAGTCTATTCGGGCTTTCCATGTGTTCCTATCAAACGCCGCTCGCTCCCCCGCCGAGCGGCCGGGATGCGCGTCAGGAGCTTACAGAACGCGTCCATGCGAAGCGGGAACTGGCAGTGCTGTTTGTTGGAAACAGCTATAGCTTCGGAGTGCCAAGAGCGTTTTCAAAGCTCGCCAAGGCCGCGGGGCAGCAAGTCCGTGTCGGCCACTCGACATTCGGCGGATGGACACTCGAACGCCACGCGGGTAACGACTCGACTTTGAAGAAAATCCGCGAGGGTCACTGGGACATTGTAGTGCTGCAGGAGCAGAGTGAAATCCCCTCGAAGTCTCCGACAAAATGCGCGGCACTGATGTTTCCTGCGCTGCGGCAGTTAGTGACTGAGGTCCGTAATCACGGGGCGATCCCGGTTCTTTATCAGACATGGGGTCGCAGAGATGGGGACCGTCACATCCGCCACGATGACTTCGCCGCGATGAACCGCCGGCTGCGTGAAGGATATCAGGCCGCTGCGCGTCATGCAGGTGGGATCGTGGTGGTCCCGGTGGGAGATACTTGGGAACACGAAATGTCAAACGGCCGTAGCAGCGAACTGTTTATGCCAGATGGAAGCCACCCGACCCAGCTTGGCAGCGATCTGAATGCATCCGTGTTTTACGAGACCTTTTTCCGGAAATGACAAAGGAGGGCGAGTGGCCCTCCTTTATCTTAAAAATTCATCAATGGATCACTCAAAATAGTAGGTGACCGCGTTGGTCGTCACCGTTGTGCCTTTAACTGTATATTTTGAAAAAATGATTGATGCACTTGCTGGGGCACCCGTGTTGACGGTTCCTTGGTTCTTGAGGACCAGCCCGACGATGGGCGATTCCCTGCTGCCTGCGACGACATTCGTGTAGCCATTACCACCCGCTGAACTTCCTGATTTAAGGAAAGGAATAGAGAAACCAGGTCCGGTGAGCTGACCCTTCGCTCCGATGGTGAATTTCACCGTTTGTTTAAGTTTAAACTTGGGAATACCGGCTGGAATCGGAGCCTTGGAAGCTGAAGCTCCTACCGTTTTCACGGAGGCCACACTGGTCACCTTGAAGGAGAATGTTTGCTTGGGTTTGAATCCGCCAAAAGACTTACCTGCACCCGCCGCTTGGACTTGTGAGAAAGGGAGAATGAGTGCCGCGCACGCGAGGGCGTTAATTAATAGTGTTTTCATAGGGGTAACTTCAAATACAGCTGCTAGATAGCAACGGGGTATAACATCGACAAGCCGAAAAATCTCGCATTTTTGAGCAATCCAGAGCAGCGCGTCGCCGTTCCCCACGCGGGCCAGATCGAAATTTCCCAAGCTTGCTCATCTTGGGCGCAGACTAAGGAACCCGGAAGATTTTTTGATTCGAAGGATCCCGCGCGAGCTGCCCGGACTTGAAATGAGGAGGCCCGGAGATGTCGATAACGTTATACGGTTCGTAGGGACTGAGCACTTGATCGGGGTTCGCTGTGGAGGTCGCCGTCGGATAGCCGCCGTTCGCGGTAGGCGCTGGTGGAGCCGGTTGGGTCGGTTGCGAGGGTGGCGGCGAAACGTCGTTCTCTGAGGCGTAGGGCTGAACTACTTCCGGGGCGAAGGGCGGATTCGGTCGAAATCGCGGCGGTGGCGGTTCCGGCGGAATACAGGACACGAGACTGGCAAATGCGGCGGTGGCGATGATGGAGGCGAAATTCGGCATAAGATACGGTGGGATTTTGGGGAACGTATTCGAGTCAGCGGGATCGTGCAATCAGATGCTTGGAAAGAATCGCGAGCTTGCGGACCCTTGAAACTTGGTAGCGTTTTTCAAAGACACGGAAGCGGTCGGTGTGCATCCGATTCAACAAGGAATGGTAAATTTCCGCCATGATTCTCGCAGGAAGTAACGCCTCACGATCGACGGCAGTAACTAAACTCGTCGCCTCTTGGAAATAGCCCGCCGCCCGCGCGGCCTCGAAGTCCATCAGGGCGAGAAATGATTCGTTGTGGACGCCGTTAGCCAGATTTTGCTCCGAGTAGTCGAACCGGGCTAGGTCTTGTTGCGGTAAGTAAATGCGCCCGCCATTCGACCAATCTTCGCGAATATCGCGCAGGATGTTAGTCAATTGTAGAGCATGGCCGAGTGCGACTGCATAGCGTTCCGACTCGGGACTTTTACAGCCGAAGATCCGAATGGACACCAGCCCGACCGCGCAGGCGACCTTCCAAATGTAGCCGGAGAGATCTTCCCAAGTGGCGAACCGCTGAGGCTGTAAATCCATCCGACAACCGTCGATGATTGCGATGAGTAATTCATTCGGGATTTGGTGGCGGTCCCGCAGCGAAATGACTTCTTGCTGGAAATCACTCGTTGGGTGGAATCCACTGATGAGGCCTTTTTCCCAAGCATCCAGCGACTTGGCACGTTCTTCCGCCGGGATCGCTGGATTGTCAGCCAAGTCATCCATCGTCCGGCAGAACGCGTAGAAAACAACCATGTCCTGCCGCCGCTCGCGAGGCAGGATTTTCAAGGCGAAGGCTAAGTTCGACTTCGCCTTGCGGGTGATTTCCGACGCGACCGACACGGCCTCAGTGGATGAAGCCCCAGTGCCCTGTCGTGATCGGCCAGAGTGAAAATAGCGCAGGACCGACGAGGTTAAACTCCTTCACCGTGCCCCAATAGCGGGAGTCGAGCGAGTTTCCACTGTTATCGCCGAGCGCTGCATATTCGCGCATACCCGGCTTGGCTTGGACTTGGAGGTGGATGGAGTCACTCGCCTTGGCCAGCCTCGGCGCGTAGCGAGCTCCACCGGGATTTGCGAAGGAGTAGCCCTTGAGCCCCAATTGCCGGTAAAGCGGAAGGCCGTAAACATTCTCAAAGCCGGGTTCGTGAGCGATCTTGCCGTCGATCAGCACATGCGGCGGGGCGACTGAAAGCACATCGCCCGGCACGGCTCCTAACCGCTTGATGTAGTGGGTCGCATCCTCTTGTGGGGAAATTTCACCCCGTTTCGCTCCGGCACTCTTCTTGGTGCCCTCGATGCCGATGGTGTTGAAAACGAAAACCTCACCGCGTTTCGGCTTCCGGAAATGGTAGGTGAATTTATCCACCAAAACGAGGTCACCGGAATCGATAATCCCTTCACAAAGGACGCTGCCTTTCGCGAGAAGGCCACGATTTGCTTGGATTTCGCCAATCGTCTTATCTAGGCCTATTTCCCTCAGTGGGCCGATGGGCGCGGGCAAACGAAGCGGATTGGAATCGGTGAAAATCAACTCCGAACGGCTGAAAAAGTGCATGAACTGGATGTCCCTCAGATCCGCAACGTGACGCTCCTTGTCATTCACCTCATAAACGTAAGTCCGGCCACGGACGATTTTTTCCCACATTCTTACTGGGAAGCTCGGCCATTGCTCCTTGGCGAGAGGTCTGCCGATGATGCCATTGAGCGTGGGCTGCATCGACCCCGTCGGGATGCGAAATGGCTGTAAATAGTAAGCGCGTAGGCCGAGGGCGATGACGATGGCGACGAACATGACTTCCACGTTTTCCTCCAGCCAGCCAAGCGGCTTCTCGTGGGGGAGGGAATTCTCGCAAATCATGCGAATCTGCTTCGAGGCCTCATCCACTCTCGCGGTGTCCTTGGACTTGATCGCAGCGATCAGATCCGCCTTGCGAGATTCAATCTCGGCCACGCGCTCAGGCTTCAGTAGGTCGCGTTTGTAATCGACAAACTTCTTGGCCCCCTTGACGAGGTGCAGAGCCTCTTTTTTCCACTTCGGCGTGAACATGGATGAAGTCTCAAGGCAGAACCAACGGACTGCAAGCATGGAGCGATTCGCCGCCCCATGCCATCGGCGGCTGGCTGCTACCCTTAAACACTCCAGCGAGAAACTGCCCCCCGGAGCGCACTCACCGACCTTTCCCAAGCACAACAAGCTCCCCTCGTTGTTTCGACATTCGCGAGATTCACTCGAACCACGCGAGCTGGCATCAATCCAAATCGCCTCCTCCGAAAGTGGCTGTGACTTCCAGTCGCAGTTCTTCCGATCTTTCCCCCGTCCAATCATCCGCCAGCGCCTCAGCCTGTTTCAGCACCAGAGCAATCGCCTCCTCACAACCCTCCGGCAGATACTTGTATTTCCTCAAAAGCTGCCGAATCAAAATCCGCATCTTTGCCCGCACGCTGTCGCGAAATTGCCAATCCACCGTCGTGCTAGTCCGCAGCTTTTCCGTCAGCTCGCTCGCCAGCTTCTTCAACGTCGCATCGCCCATGCTCAGCAGCACCTCCGGCCGATCTGCTAGTGCATCATAAAATGCCTCCTCATCCGGATTCAGGCCCAGCGCTTCGTGGCGCTTCATCGCCTCCTGCATGTCCTTGGCCATCTGGATCATCTCCTCGATCACCTGCGAGCTTTCGATCAAGGAGCGGCGATCTCCGAATCGCCGAAGCCCATGGGCAGTCAATGGAAAGCGGCTTGCCACCCAGCATTGGCCTTTCATGGACTCGGCGGATCGGAGTCCGCCGCTCCTTATGATACTTCCGCAGCGCCTCGATCAGCCGGTCGCTGTATTTTTTCTCCTGCACCAAGTTCGTCCGCGTCTGCGCCTTGATCTTGACTTGCAGCAACCGTTCCAACAGCTCCACCGCCAGATTCTTCTTCTCCATCCGCCGCACATCTTCGAGGAAGGCGTCAGAGAGAAGCGCGATGTTCGGCGTCGCCAGTCCCGCCATTTTGAAAATGTCCTGCACGTCCTCCGCCTTCACCGCGTTGTCGAGGATTTGCTTGAGCGCCGAGTATTTCGTTTCAGCGCTGCGCTTTTTATCCACCCCGTCGTGTTTCCGCAGCACCGCGCTGATGGCGGATAGAAACGCCAGCTCCTTCTTGAGTTCCTTCGCGCCGTCCAGCGTCGAGCACAGCGAATACGCCACATTCGCCGCCGCCATCGCATCGAGGAACCGCTTCTTGCCGTTGATCTCGTTCTTGTCGCCCAGGCCGGGGATGTGGTTCGCCGCCGCAGGCAGCAGGGCCAGCACCTCCGCCGGTGTCCCTTCGAACTTGCGGTAGTCGAAGCCATGGAAAAGCCCGCGCAACACATTCAGCTTTTCCAGCAGAACATCCAGCGCCTTCTCCGCCTTTAAGGTCGGCGTGCCTTTGCCCTTCGCATCCGTGTAGGTTTTCAGCACGTTCTTCAGCTCCGCCGCGATGCCGATGTAGTCCACCACCAGCCCGCCTTCCTTGCCGGCGAACACACGGTTCACCCGCGCGATCGCCTGCATCAGGTTGTGGCCCGCCATCGGCTTGTCCACATACATCGTGTGGCAGCACGGCGCGTCGAATCCCGTCAACCACATGTCCCGCACGATCACCAGCTTCAGCGGGTCCTTTGCATCCTTGAATCGTTTCGCCAGCCGCTTTTTCTGCCCTTTGCTGTAAACATGGTCCTGCAATCCCGGCCGATCCGATGCCGTGCCTGTCATCACGATCCGGATCGGGCCGTCCTCATGATTCCAACCGGTTTCCTTGCCGTCCTTCGTCAGCTTCGTGCCCGCCCACTCGGGGCGCAGTTTGATGATTTCATCGAAAAGGCTCACGCAAATGTCCCGGCTCATCGCCACGACCATCGCCTTGCCTTCCAGCACGCTCGTCCGCGTCTCGTAATGCGCCACCAGATCCGCGGCGATCTCCTCCACGCGTTCCTTCGCGCCCACCAGTTTCGCCAGCTCCGCCCACTTGCCCTTTGTGCTTTCCCTCGCAGAAACATCCTCCTCGTCCTCGATCACCTCCTCCACGTTCTGGTTCAGCGCGTCGATCTCCTCGCGGTTGATGTCCAGCTTCGCCAAGCGGCTTTCATAATAAATCGGCACCGTCGCCTTGTCCTCCTTCGCGTCCTCGATGTCGTAAATCGACACGTAGCCGCCGAAGGTCTCCTGCGTGTTCGCATCCGCCTTCTCGATCGGCGTGCCGGTGAAGCCGATG
>JAYUHS010000050.1:0-74055 GCA_043766715.1 Luteolibacter sp. | reverse complement strand
CAATTGGCATCGGTATCATTCCACGCGCCGGTGCTGGCACTGTTGTTCCAAGTGAGGGCTTGCGGGGGGGCGAATTGCGACGTGATCAGCACGCTGGCCGTGGCAGACTTGAGCGGGTAAATGCCTCCAAGCCCTCCATCCTGGGCAGTGACACCGATGAGGAAGCTGCTTGCGAGGGCGGATGGATTTGCCACGGTGATGACTCCGGTGGTGGGGTGGATGGCAAAGGCACCCGCCGTGTTTCCAGAAGTGATGGCGTAAAGGACAGCTTCCTGATTCGGCTCGGTGGCGGTCACGGTTCCGACCGCTTGGCCTGCTGGCGGGGAGGCGGAGCTCAGGGCGAAGTTGAAGGATGTGGGTGAAAAGACGGGAGCCGCGTTGATATCGAAGGGTTTCAGCATGGAACCGGGAATGACGGTGAGGCTGGCCACGCCTGGCCCGGTGTAGGCGACGCTGACGTGATCGCCGCCGCCACCTTCTTTGTGCAACGTTTCGAGATAGACAGGCTGACCGGCGACGAGCGTCCGAATGGCCGAAGTTTGTGAAGGGAATTCCGTCCACACGCCCGGACCGGTCCAGCTAGGGACGCTCGCAATCTGGGTTGCGGCGGTCCCGTCAGGATTGGCGCTGAAAAGCAGGCTGCCTTGGTCATCGCTGGAGAAATAGAAGCGATAATCGCCAGAGGTGGGAGGGGTGAACAGGACGCGAATCCGAGAACCGTAGGAATCACCGTAGTTAGTGACGGTGTCAAAAAACGTCCGTGTGATGCGGGTGCTGGGGCGGAAGGGGTAGCTGGCGATCCCCGTGAGGCTGACTAGGCCGCTACCAGAAATGCCGGTCCAAATTTCTTGGTGGATACCGGCGAGATCGATGGTTGTTGAGGGCAGGATGCTGACGATGACGGTGCCCGTTCCGCTGAGCGGTGGTGAGCCACTATCGGTCGTCCGGATGGTCAGAGTGTGGGTGGGAGTGGAGGTGGCGTTCAGCAAGCTTCCATTGGCAATAAACAGGCGGCCGGTGGCGGGATCGATGCCGAAGATGCCTGCGGCATTTCCCGCCGTGATCGTATAGGAGGAAAAGGTGTCGGACGAATTCAAATCTGTGGCGGAAACGGTGCCTACGGTTTGGCCACTGATCGCGTTTTCACGGATGCGCAAGGTGCCGGCAGTGATCTTGGGCGCGTAGTTTTGGTAAAAGGGCAACAGATAATTACCCGGAATCACCTGTTGGGTGGGGATTCCCGGACCTGTCCAGGCGACGGCGACATGATCGTAGCCGCCGCCTGCCTTGTGGCGGGCTTCGATGTAGTAGGCTTGCCCCGCCGTGAGATTCCGTGTGGTGGATTGCTGGGAACTGAATTTAGTCCACTGGTAGGGGCCGGTCCAGCTGTCCACTGGCACCGAGGCGATACTCGTCGCAGTGGCGGGATCGGATGAGGTGGCGAGGCGCAACTCGCTGGCATCATCCGAGGCGATCCAGAACTGGTAAGTTCCGGTGACGGGTGGAATCACGTAACCGCGGATCGTGCTGCCAAAGTTCTCCCCGTGGGTAAGGCCGTCGAACGAGGAAAGGGACTCGACGCTGTCTGGCTTGTTAGGAAATCGGGGATGATTGGTCAGGTCTGTAACATTGTTGCCAGCGATGTTTTCGAAGTAAGTCCGAACGATCGAGCCCGGGTTGTTGCTTGAACCATAATTGATTACGGTGATAACGATTGGCACGTTGATGGAAAGACTTGGCGTGCCTTGGTCTGTGATCGTGACGGTGAGGCTGTAAGTCGTGTCGGCGGCAACATCGATCGTTGAGGCGATTGTGATGACTCCTGTTAAGGCATCGATTGCGAAAACACCTTCTGTGTTTCCCGCTGCGATCGTATAACTCAAGGCATCAAAACGGTCCACGTCGCTGCCTGTAATGGTGGTAACGACCATTCCAGGGGGTGAGCGTTCGAGTGTGGTGGCGCTGAATCCAAGGGCTGTCGGGGCTTCATTGAGATCACTCACGCTGACGACGGTTCGGATCGTTTCGTTCAGCGAGGGGTTGGTGGCATCGGTGATGGCGATGAAAAGTTCAAGCGTGGCCGGATCATCCCAGCGCGTTGACAAATCTTCGTAATTTAACGCCGCGCTGTTTGCCACCTTCAGGGCGCCGGTGGTCGGATTGATTGCGAAAGCACCGTTGGTATTGCCGGAGCTGATCGCCCAGCCAAGAGAGTTAGAACCATGGTTGCTGCGGGCGGCGACGGTGCCGACGGGGCTGCCATTTAGGGAATTCTCACCAATGACGAACGGGTCTGGCTTGAGGCCTCCGGCGACGGTGCCGCTGACCAAGTAGGACCCGAGGCAACCGTAGTTCGTGTATCCCAGACCGGTGTTGACAGGATCACCGAACCCGACCGCGCGGACACGCAGCAAGTAGTTTCCAGCGGCAAGGTTCGCAGTGACCGTCGCGCTTAAAGAGGCGGCAGGGCTATCCGTTGCTACCACGATATTCGTCGCTGCATCGACGATCTCGGCCATGAGATCGACGGCGGGAGAGAGAGACGTCGTATTCACCGCAAGCGAGGCCGAACCACCGGTTGTGGAAAAACGAAAGGAATCGATGTCTCCGGTTCTTTCGAGAATGCCCTCGTTAGAGACGGAATCGTTCGGTTGAATTTCGAGATACGCCGAACCGGCAAGATCCTGACCATAATCATCGACGCGATACCTGACGTCGTTGTTATTGTTTCCCATAATAAAGAGATCGTCCTCCAGATTATTAGCATTGAGATATTCCCCTTTCGTCCAATGCGCCAACTTGACACTGAAAGGAGTACCCATGACAGGCCCCCAACTGGTGACGTCCGCAAAGTTGCCATGGCCGTTGTAATAATCCTCCTGAGGACTTGTCCGACCGTCATGATTGAGTCCCAGTGCGTGACCGAACTCGTGGGCGAGAGCCTTGGCCGTAACCGGTGGCCCAAACCAACCAAAACACATACCAGGCCGACTTGGCGCCGCATTGAAAGATCCGACATATTGTGCAAACGCGTAAGAGGAGTAACCCACTCCCTGAGGTGTTGTGATGATCATTTGGTTCCGGCTACCGGGAGCGGCTTTTTCAAATACCCTTAGATCAGTCGTAACATTCACATGATAGCTTAGGAAATATTCGGCGACGATTTGCCAGGTTTGGAATACCTCCTCGTTGCTTACGCTAGGAGCTGGAACCGACGGCCGTCCATCGGGAAAGCTGAAGCCATAAAATGGACCCTGTTCTCCATCAAAATCCAGATAGAGGACGGCCGCGGCACCGGGAAGACTCTCGAGCGGAACAATCGTTCCACCGGGAGGGAACGGAATAGCGGTGGGATGCGACACGGGCGCCCTTTGATAGTTCAATGCCGCTTTCTCGAGAGCATGGTTATCTCGACAAAGCGTGCAAACGACGGAGTCAATGCCTCGTCTCACAAAGCGCGCATTTTTGCGATCCTCTGTCGGTTCGATTTTCCAACCTTCGCGTTTGTCATCGAAAAGAATGTTGCCAAAAAACGGCCCGGCTTTGCCCTCTCTCGTTTGGCGCTGGAGAAAAAATGAACCCTTATAAGGTTTCACAGCTTTACCCTCTACGTTCACGAGTCCGTTTGCATCGATAGTGGATTGTTGGATTTCTCCGACGAATTGAGATTGATCCGGGAGTTCGAACGCAACTTGTTTCCCGGCGACATGTCGCTCAAGAAAATCGCTTGGAAGATTCGGGCCGGCGCTGGCTTCCGCCCGGATTCCGGCCATGGCTTCTGAAGCCACGGACGGCAGTGCGGGCTCGGGCGCTAGGGCGGACTGTCCGGCACTGGAGGCGGGCTTCTGCGGACTGCTTGCTCCCGGGATCCCGACTGCTTTCTGGTGATTTTCGGAATCCAAGTTCAGAAAGAACAGCACGCCGAGCAAGCCAAGAGAGAGAGCAATTACGAGCAGCCTTTGAAACGACGGGTTGGGCTTTGAATGCATATGGTTGAAATACCTAAGTGCTTTAGAGAAAGCAGCCCGGCAAAGAAAAAGCCAGCCTCGAATGGACGCTGGTAAAGATCAGTTCCAACCTCCGGCATGAGCGAGCAAAGAGCCTGATCAGAGGCAGGTGACGGGAGCATCAGCAAAAACTGGAAAGTGATTACGCCTATCAAAGAGAAAATTGATTTCACCCTGTAAATATTTCAGATCAAGATGACCGCAGTTAGCCCGCTAGACCCGGTGAATTTCCCTCCGAAATTCAAAGCTTCACCAAGTCAGTCGCGGGTGTTTTGATTTCGGCGCTCCCATTTACCCACCATGCATATCACTAAAATCGGACTCTTCGGCATCGGCCTCGACGCCTACTGGCCGCAATTCGAAGGACTCAAGGCACGACTCGAAGGCTACCTCGCCATCGTCGAGAGCAAGCTCGGGCGCGACGGCATCGAGATCGTAAACCTGGGGCTGATCGACACGCCGGAGAAGGCGTTAGACGCTGGGCACGCCTTCCGCGCCGCAGATGTAGATCTGATATTCCTCCACGTTACCACCTACGCACTCAGTTCCACCGTGTTGCCGGTCGTCCAGCGGGCGAAGGTGCCGGTTATCATTCTCAATCTCTCGCCGCTGGCCGCGATCGACTACGCGGCCTTCAATGCGATGGGCGACCGCACCCGGATGACCGGCGATTGGCTGGCGAGTTGCAGCGCCTGCCCGGTGCCGGAAATCGCGAACGTTTTCAACCGTGCCCGCATCGAGTTTCACCAAATCACCGGCCAGCTTCACAACGATCCCGAGTGCTGGGACGAGGTGGACGCCTGGATGGATGCCGCCCGCGTGGCCGGGGTGATGTTTCATAATCGGCTCGGTCTCATGGGCCACTATTATGGCGGGATGCTCGATATTTACTCGGATCTTACCCAGCAGTGCGCCCACTTCGGCGGGCACATGGAAATCATCGAGGTCGAGGAACTCGCCGCACTCCGCCGCGATGTCACACCGGCGGAAATCGCGGATCGTGTGGCCCATTTCGCGGCGACTTTCGAGATTCAAGCAGACTGCTCGCAGGCCGAGTTAGAACGTGCGGCGCGCACTTCCGTCGCACTTGATAGACTCGCTGCGGAGCACGCGCTTGGCTCACTGGCCTACTATCACATGGGCACTGGCAGTGTGGAAAATGAGGATACCATCAGCTCCATCATCCTCGGAAATTCCCTACTCACCGCTCGCGGCATCCCCGTCGCTGGCGAGTATGAAGTGAAGAACGCGCAGGCCATGAAGATCATGGACAGCTTCGGCGTCGGCGGCTCGTTCACCGAATATTATGCCGTGGACTGGACCGCCGACGTGGTGCTCATGGGCCACGATGGCCCGGGCCACATCGCCATCGCCCAGGGCAAAACCAAGGTCCGCCCGTTGGAGGTATTTCACGGCAAAGTCGGGCGCGGATTGAGCGTGGAAATGAGCGTCAAACACGGCCCGGTCACCCTGCTCAGCGTGGTGCAAACGGTGGATGGGCGACTGAAATTTCTCGTAGCGGAGGGCGAGAGTGTCGCCGGACCGATCCTCGAAATCGGCAACACCAACTCGCGCTACAAATTCAGCATCGGCGCCCGTCGTTTCGTCAATGAATGGAACGTCCACGGCCCGGCACACCACTGCGCGGTTGGCGTCGGGCACATCGCTCACAAAATCGAAAAGCTGGGCAAGTTGCTCGGCATGGAAACTTCTAAAGTCTGCTAATTATGGTCCCCATCGGAATACTCTTTCACGCCATCGGCGGCTTCGCCGCAGGCAGTTTTTATCTCCCCATCCGCGCGATCAAAGGCTGGTCGTGGGAAAGCGGCTGGTTAATCAATGGTATCTTCTCATGGCTCATCGCGCCGCTCGTCGTCGCCCTGTTAGTCGCGCCGGATTTACGTGGATTGCTAACAGCAGTGCCAGTCGCCACGCTCGGCTGGACCTACTTCTTCGGCGTCCTGTGGGGTATCGGCGGACTCACCTTCGGGCTGTCCTGCCGCTATCTCGGCATGTCGCTGGGCTACGCGGTGGCGCTGGGATTTTGCGCGTTTTTCGGGACGATCGTGCCGCCGATTTATGACGGAAATTTCGGGAAACTCCTCAGCAATACCTCCGGCCTCGTCATGCTCGGCGGCTTGCTCACCTGCCTTGTCGGCATCGCCGTTTGCGGCATCGCGGGCATGGCAAAAGATCGTGACCTCGCCAGCACCGGCGGCCCAAGTGACAAGGGCGAGTTCAGTTTTGTCAAAGGCGTGCTTGTCGCGCTTTTCGCCGGAATCATGAGCGCCTGCATGTCGTTCGCCTTTCGTGCCGGTGCACCCATCGCCGAGCTCGCGACGAAACACGGGGTCGCCGATCTTTGGAAAAATATGCCGGTCCTCGTCGTCATCCTTGCCGGTGGTTTCACCACCAACGCGCTGTGGTGCGTGCTCTTAAACCTCAAAAACCGCAGCGCCGGTGACTACCTCGGCAAGACCACAGGCCCCGCCAAGCTCAACTATCTGCTCGCCGCCGTCGCCGGGGTGACTTGGTATCTTCAATTCATGTTCTACGGCATGGGCGAGACCAAGATGGGTGCCTACGGCTTCAGCAGTTGGACCCTGCACATGTCCTTCATCATCGTCTTCAGCAACCTCTGGGCCATCCGCCTCGGCGAGTGGCGCGAGACTCAGCCACGCACCCTGCGCCTCATCCTCACTGGTATCGGAATTGTCTTCCTCAGCACCTTAGTCGTCGGGGTGAGTAACTACCTTGCAGCCCAAGCCACCACTGTGGCCGCTGCAAGTCCCAAGTCCAGGCATTGAAATGACCTGAGCGCCTTAATCGGATCTGAAATTCGTCAAGCAGAGCCAGTCTTGCATGGCAGAAGGCCCAACTTGGGTCCTTGCAATTTCTTGAGAGTCCGGCGGAATGGCACGATGGCCTGTGAACTCGATTCTGTATCTCCACCCTCCGCCACCGTTATAACTCAGGTTCTTTCCAATCTGGGGGTATCGGTGAGAAATCTGCTCTTCTAGGATCCATCACACGAAAGCGGTTCCGAGTATTTGACAAAACATGTTTGAGGTGTTGCTCAAGACTCTCTATCTGTTGATGTACATCATATTCCCCGAAAACCGCATTCAGAGCCGATACAGCCTCAATCGGGCTGGCCGTGTAGACTGAATTAAAGCTTTGAACTGTGAAACTACTATACATGAATGCAGCCCCCTTTGATGCCGAGAGCAGAAATGGACGGTTCACAAATTCAATTCTACTCCACCTATCCAGTTCTCCATTGTCCGGCGATATACTATTTATCTCTCGATACATATAGTTGTTAAATGCTTTTTGAGATTGATTGTCATTGTTCGGCAAACGATTAAGATCAAGCACAACAATCAATGGCTGCTTGGTATTTTTACCGACCGCATCATTTAATAGGCTTTTATATCTAAAACCATTAGGCACGTTCCATTTCCGAAAGTCCATTGTTTCGGAAAACATACTCTGATTTGCAAGTTTTGCCTCAACCGCAAATTCCGTGTTCGATGTCTTATGAACTGCAATAAATTCGGGGTGTCGAGAGGATCTGTCGTCTTCGTCCTCAAGTCTGATCTCAAATCCATTGCGAAGGAATAACGATGCCACAAATACCTCATGAACGGTACTCCAAAAAAGTTTCGGATTTTGAAGTCGGCGAATGCTCCTGTCTTCAAGCTTCTGATTGAGGGCGACAATGAAGAGGTTGTAGGAAAAATCTAAAAACCATAAAATTACAGGATTACCTCTAGGTATGCTTTTTTCTCCTTCATCATTCAGAGGAATTAAAGAAATTTCACTACGGACGGCTGCTATTAGTATTACCAAAGGATGCGAATATTCTGTCTGATTTTGTAACCATTGTTGGTCTAATACAAAATGTAAGTAGTCCATTAAGAAATTGAGCGAGCCTCGCCATGAAACGCGACCTTTTGTTGCGAAAAGGACGTGCTCTCCACGTACAAGTGCGGCTTGGTCGGTATCTGCTACATTTAAGGCGATATAGAGATTCCCATAATCAGCCGATTTAGACTTATCTATCCCAATAAATGGATGGGGATCCGGTAATACCTCTGCTATTCCAAAGAGAGGACCTTCGTCTCCGTTTGAAATTTTCACAATATTTTCACTTCGGACTTCAATTAAGTGATAAGTTGTTGGCGAATTTGAAATTAAAATGGGGAAGACGAGGCTAGGGAAACCGTCTTTTACTCTCAGAGCATAGGTGCGCTCAGGCTGTCCCTGAATAGTTGCGATGACAGGGTATTCTCCGTCTGGAACAGACAGTCTTTTTCGGCGGTTAAAGACGCTCATACAATTAGGTGAGAGTCTCGGCATTCATGCAGAGGCATATCCCAAAAACAGACAAGGAAATAGATCGTGTCGGTCATTGTGGATGGATACATTGTTTTGGGGAATCTTCAGGGCATCATTCAGGACTAGGAGACGCAATTCAATAATTAGTTGGTCGGAAAAGGGTGAGTCACGGGAATCTCGCAGCACATCTAATAAAATGAACGTGTTTATTGAAACCTAAAGTCCCTCTCGCTTGCCAGCCTAAATGATGGAAGGCCCTTTTCGTAATCTTCCTCTTGTCTTCAAAAAGAGTCTCTCGATTCGCCAGATTCGCGGTTTCTCCTTCTTCGCTGCTAGAACCCATTCGCCAACCAAGAGAAGATTCAAAAACCGCGAATCTGGCGAATCGAGCAAATCTCAAGATCGAATAGGTGAGATGGCCATTATTTAAATTTCCTCTTTAGACAATTCGTAGAATTTGACCAGAGATGGGCAGGAAAAATGCAGATCAAGGAGATGATCATCTAGTCCGATCCATCGCCTTACTCACGATTCATTGTCCATTTTTGGGCCGGTGTAGCGGCTCCAATATTCATCAATATGGTGTCGTAACTGTGCTTCATCGAGCTTTGAAGGAGCACACTTTTTGGCCCAGCTCCTGCCGGGGTGGAGGGTGTCCCAGTTGGGCCGCGCTCCTTGGTGACGACCGGAGCCTGGGTCGTGGTTTCCGAAGCCATCAATGAGGGAGTTCCAGATCGGTCTGTGACGTTGGATGAGGAGAGACTCTCCGAGGGCAATCCAGATATCATCCACCACGAGATAGCGGCACCAGAAATCTCCGATTTCGAGGTTGGTGGCTTGTTCTATCGACTTCCGATGCTCGTCGAGACGACAGAAGAGGGCTACCCCTTTCGCAGAAATTTCGGGGTCAATGTTTCCTTTTCGACCGCCGGTCGGAACCGCTTTTCCGACGTAAATGGGAATCTTCAGGTCATCCACGTGGGTGTTCCAATCGCGTAGCTTGGCGTAGGTATCAAAATCCCAGGTGTAGTAGATGGCATAAACTCCCGCACCTGAGAAACGCTCGATAGAACCCAGCGGCACTGGCTTCTGCTTGATCAGGGAGTCGGCAACGCTCTTGCCAAGATTCTCTTTCTCAAGGGGATTGTAAGGTTTCACTTCCGAGATATTTGGACTTTTTCGACGATTGTCTAGCAAGGGCTTTCGCGACCGAAGTGCCGACGATTTCTGCCAGCCTCACCGGGACAGCATTGCCAAGCTGGCGCATGGCTTCCGTCCAACTCCCTAGAAAAACATAGTCATCAGGAAAAGTCTGAACTCTGGCGCTTTCCCGTACCGATAAATAGCGAACCGATCCATCGGGATAGAGGATCATGTTCTCTCCGCCAGGAACTCCGTGTGCTCCGGCTTTGAGGGCTTTTGCGGGGCGATCTAGCGGGCTTCCTGTGTGCCCCGGATAGGCCTTTGCTCCGGGCTGGAGATGATGATTAGGCCATTTTTTTGTGCCAGCGGTGGATGGGTCGGGTAAATCGCAGATCGCTTCGGAAAGCGTCATCCATGAATCGGAATCGTGATGGGTCGGCTTAGGAAATGACCAATCTGTCAAGAAGTCTGAGCGGAATCCCACAAAGAAAACTCGGTGCCGGTGCTGTGGAACTCCAAATTCCGCAGCATTTGCCTGATGAACATGAACTCGATACCTCAATCCAGTAAATGCTTTCCCAACACTTTCCTTGTGTCGCTCCAGTCGGGCCAAGTTCTGATCCCAACTCGCATTTCCAGTGATGGGGAACTCGGGGAACTCCATTTGAAGGCGGATAAATTCGACGTAATTCGAGAATGCCGGCCTGAGCAAACCACGGACATTTTCAAAAATGAAAGCTCGGGGCTGGGCTTCTGCCACTGCACGAATCGCCTGCGGAAACATGTCGCGCACATCGTTCATTCCGGCTGCTTTGCCGCCCATCGAGAACGGTTGGCACGGAGGGCCACCTGCCACCAAGTCGATGCCCCGATACTTAGTGAAATCCACCTGCCGCACATCGGCGCGAGTGATGCTGCAACCCTGCAACGACTCATGCCCCATGCGCTGATTATATTGAAGTGTCTCAACAGCCGCTGCATTCCACTCATACAGCGCCTGGTGCCGAAAGCCCGCAGCGTGAAGCCCGAGTGCCAAACCGCCCGCGCCTGAAAATAGTTCGATGGATTGTAGTGATTTCACGGGTTCACATGAACATATTGTTAATTTGGCGTCAATCTTGGAATCGGTGAACTGGAATTGAGGAAGGAAGGCAAGGTGATGAGTCTCGCGCTAAAAAATGAGGAGATTTCAATTCTTAGGAGTGATCAGGCGGACCGGTCCGAATAGGCCCGATTTCATCAGAGGTGGAAGCGTGGTGAAAACCGGGCGCTCCTTGCCGCCGGGAACCAGCGCGAATCCACCATCCTTCGTCGGGTCGGTCTGAATCCGATCGCGGTTGCTGCGGGTTAAGCGCTTCGACTCGGGTCGCAGGGAGTCGCCGTTGAGGCGGTTCGCCCAGAGATTGGCAACCCGAATTTCCAACTGATTTGCGCCAGCTTTGATGGCACCGGAGACATCGACGCGATAGGGCGGGATCCAAACGAAGCCGAGAGGCTTGCCGTTGATCGTGACTTCAGCGATTTCTGCGAGATCTCCCAACTCCAAGAAGAGGTGCTTTTGCGTGGCGAGCGATTCTGGCACTTCGAGGGTTTTGCGATAGGTGGCGATGCCCGAGAAGAAGCGGATTCCCTCGTTGGTGGACTCGGTCCAGCTTTGGAGCTTGTCGAAGGTTGTCTCTTTCGGGGCTTCCCAGCCTTCTGGAAACTCGACTTGCCATGGTCCGTCGATGGCCAACGGTGCGGGAGTTTCTGCCGCCACGAAGGTATCGCGGACGACGGCGTCCAGCGCGGCATCCGCTTTGCGGAAAACGACAAACACCGAACCGGACGGTCCAAGCGTGAGCGGAACCTCGGTCTGGCCGCTGGCGAGAGTTTTAAAATCCTTGCAAGCCGTGCGGAGTCCCGAATCGGCGGACCATAACTCAGGCACCAGTCCTCTGGCCTCTGCAGCCACTCTGAAACGGCAGGTAAGCGACTGTGGAGTCGTCGTCTTGTTCCGGATGAAGTAGAATTCTTCGTCGGTCGTTTTCCGATGGATGAAGTCGAGGGGGCCGAGGTCTTTCTCGCTGTGACCGACGATTTCAAAATCTCCGAGAACGCCTATTTCCCGCAGCGCCGCACTGCGGTCGTGGGTGATGATGAAGCGACCCTTATCGATCTTGCGGGTCGAAACTGCGGGGTTCTCTGGTTTGTCCGCGCCTTCATTTTTCCCCCAAAGTTTTTCGACCTGCTGTAAAACTTTTTCGGTTTCGGCCTTCTGGTCTTTCATGCCGGGAGCGCGGGTCGGCTTCATGTGGCCGATCACTGTGGCACCATCGGCCACGAGTTGGTGGATTTTTGCAAGCACCGCCGCTGGGATGTGATCCTGCTCGGGCAGCACGAGCACGGCATAGCTCATCCCATCTGGCAGCACGATTCTGCCATTTTCCACCCGCATCCGGGTCAGGATCACTTCTGAGGAACAGACGTCATAATCGTTGGTCGGATGAAGCCCGTCCAGCAGTGGCTTCTCGGGCACGACGCAAAGTGGCGGGAAAAAGTTAGGGGCTTGATCGCCATAGTAATAGCAAACATCGGCCACAAACCAACCTTGCCGGAGCATGTACGACGAGCGCCCTAGGTAGTCCATCAGCCCGCGGACCATCGGCCACCAGGTGGCGGATGGATTGACATCCGTGCCCGCGTGATAGGCCCAACCCGGAACGCCTGCCTCGGGCGGCGAACTGGCAAAAGTGTGGAAGGAAAAGCAATTCAAGCCCTCGCACAACGCCCGATCCGCGAGGATTTTGTGATTCATCGGCCCATCGATCCAGCGCCGCCAAGTGGTGAACGATTCCGCATCCACCAGCCGTTTGTCGTAAACGTGAGCGGCTGAAGCGATTTCCTTGACCAAGGTGATGTCCCGGTGGCGGTTCCAGAACTCGCCCCGAGGAATGTCCACCGCGCCGAGCGCCTTGATTCCATCTACCGGATTAGAACCCCAGATCGGTGGGCCAGGACCACCCGCCTCGGCGATGAGCTTCACGCCATAAGATGCGACAAATTTCTGGCCAGTGACGTAGTGCGACTCGATCAGTAAATCGCTCACCAGCTTGCGCCAATCGTAGAGAAATTGCTGCTCGGCAGCATCGTCCGCTAATTTCCACCCGGCGAGCACCGGCAGAAATGGGATCACCGAATAGCCGACCCGGCGCTCGAATTCAGCGGCCATCTTCTCGCTCCAAGGCGTGAATCCCTCGAGCTCCATGCTATCAAACTCAAGGGTCTTGAAGCTGGTCCCTTCGAACGACTTGCGCCCCAGTTCCTTGAGAATGGTGGTGAAAATGTGGTCGAGATGAAACTCCGTGGCATGCGGATCGAAGAAGTCGATCATCAGCCCCGCAGACTTCGGACTCGGCACAATCAACTGCTGGCCGTGATTCAGCGAGACAAAGTGCAGGATGGTCCAATCGCCCGCAGGCACTTCCCAACGCAACTGGCCATCGGCATCCACCATTTTCGTGAGGTCGATCACTTGGTTCACATTGGCCAGCGACTTCGACTTGTCATTTGGTACGGCTAGGACGGCGACTTCGCGTGAATAAGCAGGCTTTCCGTCCGCGCCTTTCGGGCAATTTGCTGGGAGTTCGGGCAGTGGTAATGCTGCATGGAAATTCTGAGGGCCAGTCACCGGGGTGGCTGACTGATAGAGGCCCTTGCCGGCATGTTCCGGCGGGATCCAACTGCCACCTGCATTCCATCCGCTCGATGCAATGATGCCGATTTCCAAGCCGAGGCGGTCGGCTTCGCGGATGGCATGTGCGATGAGCCGCGTGGACTCCGGCCCGAGAAATGCAGGCCCGGCAGGGATTCGTCCGTCTGGATCCTCCATGGCTTGCACGTCCCAAATCTCGCCGCCGCGCATCCCGCCCTTTTTCATGGCCTCTAAATCCCGCGTGATTTGCTCGGTGGTCATCGCTCCGTTGAGCCAATCCCAGAAGCATCCGGGCCGCGCATGGACCGGCGGCTCGGCAAACGCAGCGGGGGACAGCCGGTCGTCTGCCCTTTTCGTGTCTGCCACTTTTACAGGAACAGGACCGGCGCTAACTGTCTCAGCGGCAGAGAGGTGACCGCTTTGTAAAGCGAGGGCAACCAGCAGAGACTCCAATGCCGTCCTTTTCCCTAGGTGATTCATGAAATTCATTGAAGCCAAATTTGATAAAGTGGCTGGTCCGAGCAAGCCTTTTCAGGGGCAAGCAATCCATTGGAAAACTTGGGTGAATCTTTAGAGTCCGTGGAACGGTGGGATGGATCGTGCTTACGAGGTGCCATGGACTTGAACCATGTCATCGTTGCGATGGGGCCTATCACATCAAACCAGATTTTTAGAAAATCATAAAAGTATGTCAATCAATGGATTGTCATAAATTAATGAACATTAACCCCTCACTCCGACACACCGAGGCATGGCCGATTCTCGCTTCCGCACTCCCTCTCCGCCCGAACAACAATCCCTCGACTGTGTCAAAATCCACCTCCTCGCTCCGGAGGATACCGTATTGCGCGAGCGTTACAGCGACCTCATCGAACAACACCATTATCTCAAAACCGATATCCTCCTTGGCGAACAACTTCGTTACTTGGCTGAAGTGGATGGCAAATGGGTCGCCCTGTTGAGCTGGAGTGCCGCTGCCAACCACCTCAAGGACACGGCGGATTTTTGCACGGGGTCGTTAGCTGCGGGCGGTGACGGTGGCGACGGGCTTGTTCAGTGCTGGGGCACGCTGGGTCAGTAAGTCGTTTGGTGGTTGGCGAGGCAAAAGATACAAAACACGGTTGTAAATTAAAGAAGCTAACAAAATTGTTGAAATGTGGAACCTGGCCCGATCTTTTACATCACGAAAAGAGGCCGCCGAATTGCCTCGGCGGCCCCACTATTCTAGGAAAAAATTCTTGTCGATGCAGAGCTTTTCAGTCGTTACGACGACGACGGCGAAGAAGCGCGAACACACCCAGTCCACCGAGCAAGGCTGCAGAGGGTTCCGGGACGGCGCCACCAAACTGCACTTCGGCCAGCCCTACACCGTCCGGGAATGCGCTCTGGGGGGTGCTGCCGTAGGAGTCGAGGGGTTTGAACTGAATCAAGCGGACGTTGTTCAAGAGGGAGGCGTTGGTTACACCGGACAGGTCGAGGTCGAACCCGCCGTAGCTGGCCAAGCCTGGCCCTTGTGGCAGCAGGAAGTCTCCAGATCCATTGTTATGGATGCCCGCTCCTGCCGTAACCAGTTTGACCAGATTGGCAATGTCACCGTCCGGCGAGACATAGATCTCGACATTCTTCGTGCTACGGTTAGTCGATCCTGCCTCATTGTAATTCCAGATATGGAAGGTATCGACATTATAGGCTGCACTCAGGTTAATCGTAATCTGCGGGGGCCCAGTAAGAGACCACCAACCATCGCTGAAGGTGGTGGAGTGGACTCCTGAGAGCGCGGGAGTGCCGCCCGGCAAGCCTGCTCCGTTGATGGCCTTGGCCGGACCCATCGGGATAGTGTTAAACGGGTTCGTGGAGCCGCTCTCCAGAGTGATGCCCGTGATCAAGGCTGCGTGCATTGGGCCCACGAGGCTCCCAAGAATCAGTGATGTTAGTAGTGTTTTTTTCATTTTCATTGGTTTTATTTATCGGATGCAATGCCTAGTTCGGTAATCACAGCAGGTTCGTCAACAAAAAATAGACCCACAGAAGACTGGAGAGCCTACGAATCTGGTGAATTTCAAGAAATCAAGCGGCTCGTGCCTGAGACCAAGTTCGGCTTCTGATAACCGCAGACCAGAGGTGGCACTATCACCACCTCTTCATTTGTCGCCTGCTTTGGTAAATCTCACTGGATCACCTTCAAGCGCGTGAACATCTTTTGCCCGGCTGCGGCAGGGATCGTGACCTTGATACGGTCCGACGGATTTCCGGCGGTCACCACGACAGGACCACTCGATTGATCTGTAATGGCGATCTGGCTCCAAACTCTAAGGTCGCTGCTATATTCGACGACTTGAGAGGTGCCGGCTTGGGAGACATCGCTTCGTGAGTATTCGAAGACACAGTTGCTACCCACCATTGTCATCGTGGGTAGAATGGCGCGTGAATTGCTCATCGGCGCGCCACCGAGTGCAAATTCGATCATGTTAGGAATCCCATCACGATCGGGATCATCCATCGGGCCGTTGTTCATTCCCGCAGTTAGACCTATACCCGCACTTGTGGCCCATGTGGAGTAAGCAGACGCCACTGAAGTCGGAGTGGCCATGACCACTGCTGAATAACTACCCTGGATGTTATCAGCACTAACCGCAGAGACCTTGAACTCATAAGGTGTGCCTACGACTAAGCCGCTGACGAAACTGGGCGAGGTATTACTGGAAACAATCTGCTGAACACCCGATTGAGGATTCCGGCACAGAATGTTATAGGATACAGCGCCTGAAACAGAAGCCCAACTCACACGGAAACCGCCCGGCGAGATTGGAGTGGCAGCCAACCCAGCGGGGATCGCTGGGACGACGAGTAGTGGATAGTTTGTGACCAAGCCATACTTCGTCGCAAGATAAGTGCCGACTTTTACTTCCTCTGCTGGGATGAGTGCTCGGTTATAGATCAGAATCTCCGCGATGTCCCCCTGCCAACTGCCGTGATAAGTGCGGTCTTGGCAGATTTGATCCGCTGAAACATTTCCTGTGGTCACCAGTGAGACCAATTGGAAATTTCCGAAAGGAAGTGAAGTCGTGGTGCCGTTGATCAGGTTTCCCATCAGCTTGGTAGCGCCCCCGCGAATGCTGCTGGAGGTATTATTTACACTCCAGAGTGGGCCGTTTGGTGTTGCCCCCCGGTGGAAGTCATAGGTCAAACTATCCCCTAGCAAAAAGGGGTAATCCGCCAAGCCAGGATTTTCCTTTAGCACCCAGAACACCGTCCGAATTGTCGAAAGGCGGCTGAATTTAAGATAGTCGCCGGTGTTTTGAGTCGGTGAGTTAAAACGCACTACGGGTTTACCATTGATCCCGCTGGCGACATATTTTGGATAGCCAGTGCTGGAAGTCGCTTGGCGAGCCGCATGATTTGCAGCGCCTGAGGTATCGGCCCATGTGTTGACCTGCGCGCCGTCAAGCGTATCCGAAATTTGCGAGGCATCCATTCGTAACACAAGGCCGCTGGTGATGGGGAGCGGGTTAAGCTCAACAGGCATTGTGCCCGTTACGACGGTTGCGACGACATCACTTGTCACCATCTTATTTCCTACATCCGTAATCGTGCACCGGAAGACGTAGAGGCCGGCTTGAGGGCATGTCGCAGTGCAAGATTTAGCGGTATTCGAGCCATTCGCACCAAAAGTCACAGCAGCGGACGGCGTGCCTAAGGTCTGCCAAGTGTAAGTGAGTCCCGGCTCACCGGTGTCATCCGCTCCCAAGACGTTCAGCGTTAGGGCGGTCCCAGACGGGGCGGTGGTCGCACTTGCAACTGACACTAGAGTCGGTGCCTTGTTGGTGGAGACAGGCTTGACGAAGCCATACTTGAATTGGCCTTGGGCGGGATCAACGAAAGCCGTGTTATTGAAGACGACTGTTCCCGTTTGATTTAGCTTATAGGTGTATCTTCCAGTGATGCCAAACGCGACATCACACGGTTCCAACAATGTAAAGCTTCCTCCTTCATTCGCACACCAAGTATATCCCTCCGGCCCGGTCGGCACACTGAAGGCCCCAACCGTGATCGTCGCTGAAAGCGTCTTACCACCACCCGTAGCTGAGACTATGTATGGTCCGCCTGTCGTTAAATTTGCACTAAATAAACCGGTAGGGCTGATCGAGCCACTCGTCGAGTCAGACAGCGACCAAATATAGAGGATTTGATCCTCTAAAACATTACCAAACTGGTCTCTTCTCCCAACCGTAAATTGTTGGTTCCCGGCGATGTTGATCGTTGCTGCACTCGGAACGAGGACCACATCGGCAGTTTCCGCGCGGTTGACGGTCACCGCCACACTGTTGCTGACCACCGTGAGATTACCCGCATCCTTGATGGTGCATTGGAGGGTGTAGTTGCCTGTCTTGCTAAAAGTCGCCGTGCTTGTCTTTCCGCCATTTGTGCCATTACCACTGAAAGAAACTGCAGCAGGTGGGGTGCCGGTCGCGGCCCATGTGTAAACAAGGCTGTCTTCACCACCATCGTTTGCCCCAAGCACGTTAAGGGTCGTCGTCGTTCCAGTGGTTACGATGCTCGGAGTTGCGGTAGCTGCCGTTGCCACGGTTGGCGGCGCATTGGTTGAAATCGTAATGGTAACAGTCGCGGTGTTTGAATCGACCATCCCATCGTTCACTTTAAAGGTGAAACTATCCGACCCGACGTAGCCAGGATCTGGTAGATATTTGATGTTGGCACCAACACCAAACAAGGTGCCATGCGCTGGGCTGGAAGCTGCGTAACCCAGGAGGTCTTGGTTGCCATCGGTGGCCACCAACGGAATGGCAACAGGAGCAAGTTTGTCGCCGATGATACTCACGTTCTGTGATTGGGCTACCGGTGCTACATTAGGAATTACTGGGCTAAATAGCACACTCTCAGGTACGATCGCCTGCCCAATGTTCGGCCCCGACCAACTCAGTCTCAGCGCGGCGGTGTCATATTCTTGGCAATACTCGGTTCGCAGTGAGTGGTATCCCGCCGTCAACGTCACCGTGCCGGAGGAATACTTGGTGGCGATCAAGTTCCCATCCAACCATAAGTTAGCCGCGTCGTTTGCATTCAAATAGAATGTGTAGCTACCCGTCGTTGGGATATTGATGTAACCTGTGTGCCGTGCAGCGAAATGCGATCTGAAGGCATCCGGGAAATCACTGATTGACTGGTAATTGATTTGCGAATCAATGCGTGTCAGCTCCGAAATACGGCCCGTTAAATCCGGCAGGGTTTGCTGATTGATTGCGTAGAAAAACTGCGCCAGCACCCCAGAACCCGCCGAACCTACTTGGATCGTGACCGTGCCGACATTGGAGTCTGCCTTTCCATCATTCGCCTTAAAGGTGAATGAATCGATTCCTTGGTAGGTAGAATTGCTCGTGTAGAAACGGTTAGCACCCGATGTGCTGAGCGTTCCATGGCTCGGCCCGGTCACGATGGAATAGGTCAAGTTATCGCTATTATCGTCAGATCCATCCAGCAAGATGGAGCTTGAGACGCCGCTGATCACCCGAGTTACTTGATTTTTAACAACAGGCGCAGCGTTGGTTGGCATCGCGTTGTCGGAGTAAGCATAGACTACCGAATTGTTAGCCACTTGAGGTAGCCCGCCACTTGGGTTGGTGGTATTTACCGTCGTGATAACATTCCCGCTGTCGATAAAACGAACTTTGCTGAGTATCCCCGTGGAAGTTCCGTTCCCGTCCCCAAAAAATGCGAACCAGCGACCATTGTTGGGCTTATTGATTAGATCACTGCAGTCGACGACAAAAGTCGCCTCGACAGGAATGTTTGTTCCATTGAATGACAAAGGCCCACCCGCTCCTGTTAAGGTCCCAAACCACTTTTTAGAAGAGGGCTGCGTTTGGGAAGTGCTTCCACAGCCGACGTTGAGTTCCATCTGATTACGCTCGCCGTGCGTTGCGGTCACTTCTGCGACCAGTGCTGGAGTGTAGCTCGCACGGGCACTGACCCAATCCATACTTTTATCCGCCAAAGTTGGCTGGCGCGTGGCGGTTGTGAATCCTGCGACCGCTGAAGTGGATTTCAGCGAATCATAACTCACCCACGTAAATCCCTTGTCCTTAAAAGATTCGCCCCATGAGTTTACAATCCGTAGCGCGCCCTTTTCGTTGGGATCGACCACTCCATTGGCATTTAAGTCAGACCACACATCGTCGTCGTATCCTACTACCGTCATCGCGTGATCCACACCTCCAGCGTTGCAATGTGAAACGACGAGCCGGGCGTTGTCGGTCACCCCTGAGGCAAATAAATAATCGTCCGCCGATGTGGCAGAATCGTTAGCCAAGCTTACCCACTGCCAACCACCAATGTATGCTGCAAAATTGAAGACGTAGCCATCTGCGATCATCTGTTTTGCAATCGCGAGCCCCCCTTCGGTGTCGAGGCCAACGACTGCACCGGTTTCTTTCATCCGATAGTTAATTGCCTCCCGCCAAACCGAGGCTTGAGTCGGCCACGAGAGACAATCCGTTGGGATATAAGGAAAGTCCGCGTAGGTCGCACAGCCTGTGGAACACATGATCCAAAAAGCTGAAAGATGGTTACTCCCACCATCTGCTCCGTTGTTGAGCAGATTATAGGTAAAGCGCGGAGAGAAAATATGCGCGGGGTTGTTGTCTGCCTTCACGTTCCACCCCCGCAAGCGAGCGACCTGTGAGGTCATGGTGTAGTAGGTCGAGCTGTAGCTCGCACATGACCCAAACGGGGCTTGGCTACCCACCACCGGGAACCACGCTTCTTTTGAGTTATCGACCTTTCTCGGGTAGGCCATGGAGGTTGCATTGAGGCTGAATCTTCCAGCGGGCGAGGGGTCGGTAGCCCCTTTGTAGCCAAAGACTTCTGTCCCATCCTCCGCTGCGGATGGGATGACGGTGCCCGGAGCCAAGATCGTCCGGTTTTTTTGCTGCTCTGCCTCCACCCGTTCCAACGCAAGGCGATTCGGCGAAGCCCGCGTCACCTTGATCATGTTGGCATCCGCGTATGCCTGCTGCTCGGCGGTCAGTGGGAGGTAGCCTGTCGAGCCATCCTGACCGTGTGAGAGAGGAACCGCGAGGGCGATGGCGAGAGTGGTAACTGAGAAAAATTGAGCAGTCATGACTGGAATTTCGGGAAAAAATCTCTTGTTGTGAGGAAAAAAGCTTCGTGAACGTCACTGAATATCCAAGGAAACCAGCTTTTGCCGGAGCTGCAGTATCGTAAAAGTCATGAACGGCACAAGTTGAAAGTGAGGCCCTGCAGCGAGACTGTGTCAGGAAATTTCCCCATTCCAATTTCTTGCCCACCCCGCCGGGCTCGCCTAAACCCGCCATCCGCATGACCCACCTCGAAGCCATCGCCCGCGAAACTGGAATCTCGCTTTCCTCCGTTACTGCCACCTCCAAGCTCATCGCCGAGGGCGGCACGGTGCCCTTCATTTCGCGTTACCGGAAGGAGCAGACCGGCTTGCTCGATGAGGTCCAGATCACTACCATCCGCGATCGGATGCTCCAACTTGCCGAGCTGGATTCTCGTCGCACGGCCGTCCTGAAATCCCTCGAAGAACGCTCGCTACTCACCCCAGAGCTGAAGAAAAAACTCGAAGCCGCCCTCACGGTCAACGCAGTGGAAGACATCTTCGCGCCCTACCGCCCGAAGCGCCAGACCCGGGCCACCAAGGCGATCGAACGGGGTCTCACTCCACTTGCAGACTTCATTTTCGAAAACCAAGCCGTCGATCCCGAGGATGAGGCCGCCAAGTTTCTCAACCCGGAAATGGAAGTGCCCACCACCGTCGAGGCGCTCGCTGGGGCCCGCGACATCATCGCCGAGCGCGTCGCGGACGATGCTCCGCTGCGTGGCCGGGTGCGGAAAATTTACGAGGAGGACGCCACTGTTTCCTCCAAGATCATGTATGGCAAAGAAGAAGAAGGGGACGCCCAGAAGTTCCGCGACTACTTCGAGTGGAGTGAGCCATTCCACTCGATCCCGTCTCACCGGATGCTCGCCATCCGTCGGGGTGAGAAGGAGGGTTTCCTGCTGATGCGAGTGGAAGTGCCGCTCGATCGGGTCACTGCGACCGCACTCCCGGATTGGGTGAAATCCAGCGGACCGGCCGGGAAACACGTCACCCAAGCGGTCGAAGATGGCTGCAAGCGCCTGCTCATGCCATCGATGGAAACCGAGGCCCGGCTGCTTGCGAAAAAGCGTGCCGACGAGGTCGCCATCACCGTTTTCGCCGATAATTTTCGCGAACTGTTACTCGCCGCGCCACTTGGGGAAAAGCGCCTTCTCGCCATCGATCCCGGGTTCCGCACCGGCTGTAAAACGGTGGTCCTCGACCGCTCCGGCAAGCTCCTCCACCACACCGTCCTCCACGCCACCGCCGGTTCGCAAAACCAAGCTTACGAAGCCGCCGTGGAGGTCACCGCGCTGATTAAGAAGCACGACATTGAGGCCATCGCCATCGGCAACGGCACCGCAGGCCGCGAGACCGAGTCGTTCGTTAAAAAACTCAAACTGCCCGCCTCCATCCCGGTCGTCATGGTCAACGAGAGCGGCGCTTCGATTTACTCCGCCTCCGATGTCGCCCGCGAGGAATTCCCTAACGAAGACGTCACCGTCCGCGGTGCCGTCAGCATTGGAAGGCGGCTGATGGATCCGCTGGCTGAGCTCGTGAAAATTGACGCCAAAGCCATCGGCGTCGGTCAATACCAGCACGATGTCGATCAACGCGCCCTCAAGGCCAGCCTCGACGATACGGTTGTTAGTGCCGTGAACGCCGTGGGCGTCGAGCTCAACACCGCTTCCAAGCAACTCCTTTCCTATGTCTCAGGTCTGAATGCCTCACTGGCGGAAAACATCGTTGCATGGCGAAATGAGAATGGTGCATTCACCTCGCGTGAGCAGTTGAAAAAAGTCCCACGCCTCGGGGAAAAAGCCTTCGAGCAAGCCGCCGGATTCCTCCGTGTCCGGGGCGGTGGCCATCCGCTCGACTCCTCCGCCGTCCACCCTGAGCGCTACCCACTCGTCGAGAAAATGGCCGACGATGTGGGTTGCAAAGTCGAGGAACTGCTAGGGAATGAAGCCGCTCGGAAGAAGATCGATTTAGCGAAATACGTCAGCCAAGACGTCGGCCTACCGACCTTGAAAGACATCGTCGCCGAGCTGGCGAAACCCGGCCGCGATCCGCGGAAACAATTCGAGGTTTTTTCGTTCGTCGATGGCGTCGAAAAACCTACCGATTTACAAATCGGCATGAAGCTTCCCGGCATCGTCACCAACGTCACCGCCTTCGGTGCCTTCGTCGATGTCGGCGTCCACCAAGACGGGCTCGTCCACGTTTCACAACTTGCGGACCATTTCATCCGCGATGCCTCAGAGGTCGTCAAAGTCGGTCAAAAAGTCCATGTCACCGTGGTCGAGGTCGATCTCAAGCGAAACCGCATCGCCCTCTCCATGAAGAGCAAGGTGGATCTCGATAACCGCCGCTCCACTGGCGACGACCGCGATTCCCGCCCCGGTGGCGGCAACCGCAATCACAGCCCGCGCCCCCCAGCAGGACGCAGCGCAGACTTCCGCCCGAATGCTGCGCCGAACAACGACTGGTTCTCCCAAGCCCTTAACCAAGCGAAAAAGAAATAACTTCTACCAGAGGTCGCAACTACCCGCGCCGGGCATCTCGCTCCAGAGGGGTTAGAACTACATAAAAATGAATGATCAGAGTTAGAGCCGGTGAAGGCCGCAGTGAAACACCTTGAAACTCCGCGAGACATTTCTATCGGGATCTATGTGGGCGGCGACTTTTCGAGCACAATCGATTTTCGCCAATCCACCTGAAGAATAGCCGGATTTTTGAAGTAAACGTTCCAAGGCTTCCCAAGTTCCGACTTTGACCGCATCCGGTTTGCTACCCGAGCACCTTTACCGGGAGCCGAAAGAGTTCCCAAGCCAGTCTCATACGACATTCGCTCCAACATTTTCTTCAGTGCCGCAATGTCCTGCCGATCTTGGTCCACCAAAACTACAATGCGGAAATTGTCAGGGATCCACTTGACCATCGCCTTCAGTCGAGTGGACAACGGTGGATGAAAGTTATCCCCTCCGCACTCGTTCTCGCTGTCGGCATCCTCATCGGCGGGATTCTGGGCTGGTCGCTCAAGCCAGTCCCAGGAAATGGGGGTGAAAAGGGCGGGGCAACAACCTTGGCGCGGGAGCGTCCCTCGCGGACCGTCTCTGCTAGCGTGTCACGTTTTGACTCGGAATTTAATGCGATGAAGGATCGTAGCTTTAAAATCAATAGGGAAGATCCCGCCCAGGATTCCGCTTATTTCGAAGCGCTGGCGGCCGCGCTTCTGAAAAGGGTTGGCGGTTATGACGGGCTGAAGGACGGGGAGAACCAAGCGTTTTCCGATCTTCTCAAAGCCATGGCGGAAACGAATTTGGGGCGGACACTTGATTGGATTGATCAAGTCTCGGACCCACAAAGTCGGGCCAGTCTGTGTCGCCGTGCGATCCGTGCCGGAATGGAAAAATCGCCTTTTCGGGATCAACTGGATCTTTTCAAGGGCAGAAATTTTACTATTAAGGAGATCGGAGAATTCGCCGGCAATCTTATGCTGGGATCTGAAACATTAAGTATTGAGACGGCAATCTACTTGTTGGGACACGTTCAGCCCTCGGATGGCGGTTATTCCGGCGGAAAAGCCCGTTTCAATGACACTTTCGATTTCGCAGCTTTTGCGAATGCGACGCTTCAAATGGCCAAGGCCAACGAAAACAAACCTCCGAACGTCTATCCCATGAACTTTTTCAGCGAATGGACCAGATCCGATCCGCAGGCAGCAGCCAGTTTCTATTTCACCCACTGCATCGGTAAAGATGGAGTGAAACTACCCTACAATACCCTTGATGTATTTATGAAGGACCTTCACGACAACATCCCGGAAACCGACTACGGCAATTTCGCGGGTACTGCCCTCAGCCAACAGCTACTTTCGGAAAAACCTGACACCGCGTTCATCGACGAATTGTTATGCACCGGATTTACGATGCCGGACGGGCTAGCGGAAAAGCTGAATCGCCTCCCGGACCCGGCCGTGCGTGATAGACTGCTCCGAGAAACCGTGAGCCGCGCAGTAGGAGCGAGCCTGAGTCAAAATGGGTCTCTCATGCAGCTCCGGAGTGCTCTCTCCCTTTATGACGATCCCGTGGCAAGACTCGCAGCCGTGGAAGGCTGTGCCCGTGAGTTGAGCGAGAGCAATGGTGGTAGCAACGCAGCAGGGAAGATTCACAATCTGTGCAACCAACTCGCGATTCTGGGGCATTCCAAAGCGGACCTGCAACGCGTCCGTAATGCCGCCGGGAAATAGGTGAAATAGCTGCCAATCCGGTGGAAGTGGGTTCGCCCATGGGGCGGGTCGTATCAGAACAAACTCGGCTCGTCGGGCCGGGTGGCTGGCAGTGGGGCACCGATTTTCGTGTAAGCGGCGGGCATGGCGGTGCGGCCACGCGGGGTGCGCATGAGGAAACCTTGCATGATGAGGAAAGGTTCGTGGACTTCCTCGATGGTGGCGGCGTCCTCACCGACGGCGACGGCGAGCGAGTTGAGGCCGACGGGACCGCCGTTGAATTTATAGATGAGGACTTCGAGCAGGCGCTTGTCCATTTCATCGAGGCCTTGTGAGTCGATCTCGATCATGGCGAGTGCGGCATCGGCGATTTTCCCGTCGATGCTGCCATTTCCCCGGACTTGGGCGAAATCGCGGACCCAGCGGAGTAGGGCGTTGGCGACGCGGGGAGTGCCGCGGGAACGGGAGGCGACTTCAAGTGCTCCGGCACGGTCGATCGGGACGTCCAGTAGCCCGGCGGAGCGCTCGATGATGAGGGCGAGTTCCTCGTGGGTGTAATAGTCCAGCCGGTTCGCGAGGCCGAAGCGCGACCGCAGCGGGGCGGTCAACATCCCGGAGCGGGTGGTGGCGCCGACGAGGGTGAAGCGGGGGAGATTGATCTGGATGGAACGGGCGGAGGGGCCGGAGTCGATGATGATGTCGAGCCGGAAATCCTCCATGGCGGGGTAGAGGTATTCCTCGATGGCGGGGTGGAGGCGGTGGATTTCGTCAATGAAGAGGATGTCGCCTTTTTGGATGTTGGTGAGGATGCCGGCGAGGTCGCCCGCTTTTTCGATTTGCGGCCCGGAGGTGGTGTGGAGCTGAGTGCCGGCAGCCTTGGCGATGAGGTTGGCGAGGGTGGTTTTCCCGAGTCCGGGTGGCCCGGAGAGGAGGACGTGGTCGAGCACATCGCCACGCTGCTTGGCGGCTTCTAGCATGAGCAGGAGTCGCTCCTTGACCTTTTCCTGGCCGATGAATTCGGAAAATACCGGTGGCCGCAGCGAGACGTCGAACGGCGTCGGTGGGGCGGTGGTGGTTTGTTGGTAGAAATTCTCGGACATCGGGCGGCGGCATTCAATCCTGGTGGCGGGCGGGTGAGAAGCGTGGAGTTTCCGGCGGGGATGGGGAAACAACTTGTCGCGACTTGGGCGAACTGAAAGAGTGCCGAATCATGTCCCTCGACCCCTATTCCTCGCCAAGTCCGAACGTTTCCCCGGTTTACACCCCAGTGCAGGGGGCGATCACCCAAGGCGTCCTCCAGCAACTGGCGGGGACGAAGCCATGGGTGCGGTTCATGGCGGTGCTGATGTTTGTGGGGGCTGGATTTATGCTGTTGGGGGCATTAGTCGCGCTAATCGCCGGCGGGGCGATGGCGGCTTCGGGAAAAGTTCCAGGGTTCAGCGCGGGGATGATCTCGGCGTTCGCCATCTTATACGCCCTGATGGCACTCATTTACATTTACCCGGCTCTGAAGCTCTGGAGATACGCGAACCAGATCGCCATGCTGCTGGTCTCTGGCAGCATGCTCGATCTCGAAGGAGCCTTGAACCAGCAACGGGCGTTTTGGAAATTTCTCGGGATCATGGTGCTCGCAGTTTTCGCGATCTATATTGTCGCGATCATCGCAATGATCGTTCTCGGCGGTTTCGCAGCGATGAAAGCCAAGGGGCTGTGAGCTGGAAATCGGGCGAAATTTCGCTTCGTTTGGCCTTGCCATCCCGGATCTGACCCCTAGTTTGCGGACTCGTTTTTCTTCCTACTGGCAGACGGTTGGCGCCCCGGTGTCTGTCAGTTTGATCTTTCGGGGCAATTGCAGGACGGAAACGAAACCACTAACACAACCCCAAACCAGATACTATTATGGCTTACGCATTCGCGGAACCCACCAACACTGAACTGAACGAACTGATCGACTCGAAATTCCGCGAATTCCGCGAAGGCTCGATCGTCAAGGGCACGATTCTCGAAATCCGCCCCCAAGTCGTTCTCGTCGACATCGGCTACAAGTCCGAAGGCGCGATCCCATCCAACGAGTTCGAGGATGAGGAAATCGAAATCGGCGATGAAATCGAAGTGCTCCTCGAGCGCCTCGAAAATGACGAAGGCATGGTCGTCCTCTCCAAGGAAAAGGCCGCCCACAAACAAAACTGGGAAAAAATCGTCAAAGTTTTCCAAGACGGCGGTCTCGTCCGCGGCAAGGTCAAGGCAGTCGTCAAGGGCGGACTCACCGTCAATGTCGGTGTGGAAGCCTTCCTTCCCGGCTCGCAAGTGGACATCATCCCACCCAAGGATCTCAACGAATACGTCGGCAACGTTTACGAATTCAAGATCGTCAAAATCAACGACGAGCGTAAAAACATCGTCATTTCCCGCCGCGAAGTCATCGAAGCCGAGCGCTCCGAGCAACGCCAAGTGTTCCTCCAGTCCGTCAAAATCGGCGACAAGGTCACCGGCGCGATCAAGAACATCACCGACTTCGGCGCCTTCGTCGATCTCGCAGGCATGGACGGCTTGCTCCACATCACCGACATGTCGTGGGGCCGCATCAATCACCCATCCGAGCTTCTCCACATCGGCCAAGCGGTGGACGTGGTGATCCTGGACGTGGACAAGGAAAAAGAGCGCGTCTCCCTCGGCCTCAAGCAGATGTCCGACAATCCATGGGAAGACATCGAGCGGAAATACCCCATCGGCCACAACGTCAAGGGTCGCGTCACCAAGCTGCTGCCTTACGGTGCGTTTATCGAAATCGAGCGCGGTGTCGAAGGACTCGTTCACGTTTCCGAACTCAGTTGGGTCAAGCGCATCACCCGTCCGTCGGATGTGCTCGAGATCGGCCAGGAAATCTCCGCCGTCGTCCTCGGTATCAGCATCGAGGAGCAAAAAATCTCGCTCGGCGTGCGTCAGCTCGATTCCAACCCATGGGATGAAATCGAACTTCGCTACCCAGTCGGCGCCACCATCAAGGGCCCGGTCCGCAATCTCACCGCTTACGGTGCTTTCGTGGAACTGGAAGAAGGCATCGACGGCATGATCCACGTCTCGGACATGTCCTGGACTCGCAAGATCAACCACCCTTCCGAAGTTCTCAAAAAGAACGACGAAGTGGAAGCCATCGTCCTCGCCATCGACAAGGGGAACCAACGCGTCTCCCTCGGCATCAAGCAAACCGAAGGCGATCCATGGTCGCTCATCGACAACCGCTTCAAGGTCGGCGACCTCGTCAAGGGCACGGTCGCCAAGATCGCCTCGTTCGGCGCCTTCATCAGCCTGGACGGTGACATCGACGGCCTCATCCACATCTCGCAACTCAGTGAAGACCACGTGGAAAAGGTCAAAGACATCATCAAGGTCGGCGAGGAAATCGAAGCCCGCGTCATCAAGGTGGACAAGGTCGAGCGTCGTATCGGACTCTCGATCAAGGCCGTCGGTTACTCGGACGAGCAGTTGAAAAAGGAAAGCGCCAGCTTCGAGAGCCTCCGCCCATCTTCCGAGATGGTCGGCCTCGAGCAAGCGTTCAACCTCGCCGCAGCCGCCTCCGAAGACTGGAGCCCAGGTCAGGAAGACTAATCAGGGAGTGTGGGCGTCTCGCCCATGTCTCTTAATCAAAAGCCGGATGGGTCCACCCCATCCGGCTTTTCTATTTCCGGCAAATCGTCGCATCATCCGATTGCAGACAATCGACTCATTTCACCAAAGTCATTCACCCACTCACTCCATTCATGAACAGCCACTCTAGATCCCACAAGCTCCTCACTGTTTTCATCGGCTGCGTTTGGGTGTTTCACGGGCTTTTCAGTAAGCTCGCAGGCGGCATCCCTCGGCACCGGCAGATCGTCGGACGGATCCTGGGTGAGGGGATTGCCGATCAAGCCACTCTGGTGATTGGCATCCTAGAAATCTCGTTAGGTCTCTGGATTTTCAGCGGAATCCAGCGGCGGACCTGTGCTTGGGTGCAGACGCTTGCACTCATCTCCATGAACTTCCTCGAAATTCTATTGGCTAAAGATTTACTCATCTCCGCCCCTGGGATGGTGGCGCTCAATCTCGGCTTGATCGCTTTGATTTGGTATTGGGCAGGCATCTCCCGACCGTTGGAAATCAAACATTAATCAGCCGCCCCACTTGCCACATGCCGCACAAGCCGAAGAGAACGGCAAGCCCCGCCCACACCAAGGTGAACCAAAGATGGATCGCCGTTTCCAGCCGTTTGCCTCGCCACAAATCAGCCTGATAGACAAACCACTGGAAATACAATCGCAGTGCCCAGAACCCAGAGATGGACCATGTAAGCCACGCTCCAGCACGAGATTTTTCCAAGAAAATGCCGGGATCTAGCAGACTCGGTAGCCCCATCATCACCAGCATTACGCAGATGAAGAAGGTATGGACATGGAATACCGATGCGTTCATCGGCGTGAGTTTTTTTGTGTCCTCCTGCCACTTCAGTTGCTTGCTGATCGGGATGTGGAGAAACGCCAGCAGCAACAAGCCCGCTCCGGCGATCCGCAACAAGAGGGTGAGAGTCTCGATCATGGTTTTAAAATGGTAAAAATTCTCACCCAAGGCGTCACTTGGAATTCATCCATGGCACGTAAGCCTGCATTTTCCCAGCATCGTCGCCAACTCACAGCGGAGTGGAAATGCAGAAACCCCGGGCCAAACGCCAGCAAGTTAGCCAAATTCCGAGTGTGCTCGACCAGCACTACCCGGCCACCGGGTCTCAAACACCGGTGAGCCTCGGTGAACCAAACACTCCGCTCAGCCTCACTGCGCAATTCATGAATGGCTAACAACCCGAACACTACCGTCACCGAATCCGCCGCCACTGGCCATCGGTCAAACGGCGCGGACAGAGTCTCAGCAGACGGTGGAAATAGTTTCCTTGCGCGGCGGATGGACGCCTCGGTCATCAAGGTTTCATCATAGTGATCGAGCACCACCCAGTCATCCGCCTTCAACTGCTTCTGCAACAACTGAGATGCCTCATCGAAGCCCGAGTGACAAAAAATCATCCTTCCGCGCTCTGCACCATCCAGTGCCCGCCTTAGCCAAGCCCAGCGGTAAAGATCCGAGCGATCATAGACCTGATGAGACACCCAAAGCGAGACGACTAGAAAATACAGTGCCCCCATCATCGCCGCCGTGCAGGCCCACTTCAGCCAAAGTTCCGTAGTCGAAAAAACACCTCCACTCGCAGCGATCAAAACCACCAGCGCACCGCCGTAGAACGGCCAATTAAACCGGGCGATCGTCCACATTCCCTGCCATTTCCCCCGTTCGGTCATTGGTTACCTCCCGGCCTCACGATTCGACCACGACTCCAGTGGTAATCGATGTTTTCCACCATAAAGGCATTCGCTAAAATCGGCGTCACTCCCCGCAGCGGCGCTTCGTCGAAGAGCCCGACAGACCAGTCCTTCACCGCAATCGGTCGCGGAGTCCAATCCGCCCGCCTTCCCTCGACCACCACGAAGCGACCGCCCGGCTCCGGGCTAAAAGTGAACGGCATCGGTCCGGCAAATCGCCTCGCTGTCCGCCAGTCGGGGAATGGAGAGCCTTCCGGCAGCGGCGCGTTTACTAGCTCTGTATCAAACGTCAGATCTAGGGTCTTTTCGCCACCAGCAAGCGAGGTGACCACCCGCATCTCCGAGTGGGATTGATCGATCTGCACCGCCACCTGCCGGTAGTTGTATCCCGTCATCCAGTTTCCTAACGTGACCATCCGCCGCCGATCCGTCTCACTGCGTAAAATTTTTAAGCCACGTAAATTCCGCCCAGATTCATCGCGCAGCCGAGTAAAAACCCGATAGCCTGCTAGAAAAAAATCCTGTCCCAGAAACTTGGGGAACCCTGCGGGCCGTAGATCGCGTGTCCACACCAACGCCGCAGTAACAAAACCGAAATCGCCGTAGTTGTCGATTTCCAATCCCTCTGGAACCAGTGGCCGCAGCGCGGCTGCCGGGAAGGCGAACGAAACCGCCACCATTCGGTCGAAATGCGCGGCGACAGAAAAGGGGTGGTGTTTCAACCGCTTCATGATTCGCATGGCAACAGTTAAACTTCCACCATCGAACCACAATGCAAAAGCAGAGACCAAGCGATCAGAATTTTTAAGCCAGACCAAAGGAAAGCCGTTTACAAATCCAGCCAGTAATCCGTAACGTTTCGGAGTGAAGAATTTTGCCCTCTGCTGTAGCACCGCTCTTATTGCTCTTGCGACTTTCGCATCGTCCTGTGCCCCGAGCCGCCCGGAGAGTCTAGAGGACCAATCGACTAAAATGCGAGTGCATCGGCTTGCTCCTTCCGAGGGCTTCGAAGACACCGGGCGGTCTGACCAAGGATGGGAACTGCCAGCCGCCACCGAAAGTAGTTGGAAATTCTAATTGTGTAACCGCCACGTTGCGGCCAGCAGACTCGCATTATTTTCGATGATGGAGCTGAATCGTCGAAACGTTGTTTCTGCGTTCATCGCCGTGTTGCTCTTGGGAAAAGAGGCCTAGCGACCGAGATTTTTTGCTTTTGTGATCCGCCCGACGTGGCAGTCGATGCCATGCGATCCCTGCACACTCCGACAGGCGGCCCCTCGGTCAGATTCGTAATTAACGACCATTCAAAGGCGGCGTTTGCTACACGCAACAGATTGAAAATGGGCAAGAAGTGATTTTTTTCCATAAAATGACGGAATTGTCACAACTTCTTAAAGAAAGTAGTTGAAAAATTTAATTCTCGCTTAATATGCGCCTGCGTGAGGGTGAAAGCTGGCCGACAAACCAATTTTAGCCTGAACCAAAAACCCTGCTTAGTTTAGTTCCGGAATGATCAAAGGTGCGATGAACCCAATATCATCGTGGCTATCATTTTACGGATGAAGATTAGGCTACCACCAAAATCCATCCAATGCCTGAGTAAGGCTGCTACCATGAGACAATCATCGCGTTTCCGTGAATTAATTTTCGCTGCTGTATTGACCACGGGATTGATATCCCCAACTGCCAGAGCAACGGTCCATCCTGACCTGACCCAGTCTAATGTGATTGCAATGGTCAAAGCTAATCAAATCCCAGGCTTAGCTCCCTACAAGCATACCTATAACTTAGGAGCCACCGGGCTACGTGGCTGGATGTATAATGGCGATAATAACATTTTAGGATCCAACTCCAACTTGCAGGGATTATCGACGATTTGGAGCCGACAAATTTTGGTGACAGTGGCGACTGCGCCATGTGGCACTGCCGCCACTTTCCTACCAGACGATCTCATCGTGGGTGCGATGGAAGGCACCAGCGGCTCCATTCCTTTCTTCTCAACAGATGCTCGCAAAGCCTTGGGTGCTGCCATCACCAAGGCTGAAGTTACGGGTAATCTGATGCTCAAACGCATCCGCAACGGAGGGTATGCAGATATCTATGTAAAAATCGGCAAAATGGAGGCCTACAGTAATACAGCTCCCTATAATTGCCCGAAATCTACCAAGATTCTTAATCAGGCTACCGCACAGCTGGTTCAAGAAATGAAGGCTGTTCAAAGCAGTTCTTCAAACCCGAATGAGTTTTTTCTTGGTAGTCAACGTTTCAGTGGACCGATCAAAGCACTCGCGCTGATGGCTGGGGTGCAGCCAGGCGACGCAAACTATACGATCGTTCAGACAGTGCTCAAGTCCTACGCGGATTCGATAACTCCTGCGAATTTAGTCGTCGATATGAGTGTCGACTATCCTACTTGGCGCTACGCTTACATGAATATTTTTCTCAGTGAGTATTACCTACGGACTGTCCAAGACAACACGGCTTCACCAAGCATTTTGGCGGGCCTTAACAAATACACTGTTGCTCTGGCGAAGGTGCAAAGTCGCTATGGTACATACGGTCACGGTTCTTCCGAACTGACCACAAGTGGCGGCCTTCATGGCTCGATCGCTCCCTATGGAGCCGTGAACGGTGTAGGTATGGCGGCGAATCTGTCGCTTGTCCTTGGTAGAAAAGCGCTTCAGACGGGTGGCCAATCGGTGGATGCCGAGATTACAAACGCTATCGGTCGTGCGAACAACTTTTTCAGCTACTATGTCAACAAAGGTGCGGTCCCGTATGGAGAGCACGAACCTGCGGTGGACAGCCATTGTCTGAATGGCAAAGGGCAAACTTGTGCTCTCTTCTTCGCCCTTCAAGGTGATCGCCCTACAGAAACTAAATATTTTTCCCGTCTTGCAACGGCAAGTTTCAACGGGAGAGAAGAAGGTCACACGGGGACTGGTTTTAACTTTTTGTGGGAAGGCATGGGGAGCAATGTTGGCGGCCCTACAGCAGTAGCAAAGTATCTTGAAAAAATTCGCTGGAACCTTGACCTTGAACGACGGACGGATGGCTCGTTCGTCTATGACGGTATTCAGACTGCGGCCGATGAAGTATCGACTACCGGAGATGGCACTTATTTAGGACTTAGTCAGTGGTACACGATGAATCCCACTGCCAGTTATATCCTTACTTACTCGCTACCGCTCAAGCGGCTCTTCATTACAGGTAAGGGTTCAAGTGTCAGTAATGAAATCACGGATTCTGAGTCTTCTAATGCAATTGCAGCTGGGAATTATATCCAAGCGTGCCCTAGCTTCGCCAACGCAACCTTAATCGCGGACCTAGGCCAATTCGATCCAGTGGCACGCGAGGCCGCAGCAATTCAACTGGCTACCCGCACCCTTTCGTTGGCCGAGGAAAGTAGTTTGATTGCCTCAATCACTAACGGAACTCTAAGTTCTGTTGTCAATAGGCGGGTCGGTGTTTGCACTGTATTAGGACTTCGAAAGGCAAGCAGTGATGCCGTAGCTGTCACAGTTGCCACAGCATTGGGTCAAAGGCTTTCCGATTCGGATTTGTGGGTCCGTGCGAAGGCTGCAAGAGCTCTTCAAAAGATACCTACCATCGCTGCCGCCGCTCAGACCACTGCGATGTTGAATGCGTTTAGTGCGAATGCAACGGACCCTGAGGTGATCAATTGGACAGATCCGCTTCAAATCGCCAATGGTTTCCTGTCAAACACCATGTTTGGAGATGCCGTCTATCATGCATCCAATTCTTCTTACAGCACGCTGAGCACGAACAAGCCCCTGTTCTACACGGCGCTTCGGGTCGGTCTAAAACAACCTGACTCGAATCCTCGCACGGGAGTCTCTTATTTCGCTTTAGGTAATTTCACTTATCAAGATGCGGACACTTTAAAATCTGAGCTTGTCCAATGTGCCACATCCACTTCTCAAGCCGATACGATGTGGAGCATGTATCCTCGTGCAGATGCGATTACTCTATTAGCAAAATATCAATTCCCCGAAGGTATCGCTGCTGCCACTTCAATGCTCATCGCCCCCAATGGATATACTTGGAACTCGGCGACCTACCTCTATGCCTCACTCAATGCTCTCACCTCGTATGGGGGTGCAGCAGCTTCACAATTGCCAGCACTGCGCAACATCGCTGCAGGATGGGAAAGTAGCACCTCAAACATGCAAATAGATCTTCGTCAAAAGTTGCGGGCGACGATTGCTGCTATCGAAAATCCTCCACTGATTTATAATTTCAACTCGGGCACCCTTCAAGGTTGGCGTAATCGTGTTTGGAATGGTGGCGCATGGATTGATCTTGCCCCGAATGCTACTACCTATGCAGGAACCCTTCTGCCAGCCTCCGTGAATAATAATTTATTCGGCCCTCTGGACGGCGCGGTTGGACCCGTGGGTGGAAATATTGACTTTCACCTAAACACTCAGTGGCTGCGCTCACCCGAATTCACCCTCAATGGCACTGGTGATCTCACGGTACAGTTATCGAGAGGCATCTCTAATACGACTAACACTCCAGCCAATCAATATTCCGTGCCCTATGCGGCGGTCAACGGCGGGGGCTGGAAAGGGGTAGCCCTTCGTCGGGTGAGTGACGGGGCTTTCGTTCTGACCAAAGCGAAAACAGGTTACTCGGGAATGGAGTGGTTCACCATGACATTCACTAAAGCAGAACTTGCAACGCTCAATCAGACGGCGGCCTATACTTTGGAATTAATTAATTCTGACTATGGAAGTTGGGGTTGGTTGACGATGGATAACGTTTCGATTCCTGGTGTCCAAATCGTTCCTAGTGGTGCCGCACTCACCTACAACTTTGATGATAGTACGCTTCAGGGCTGGCATAATCGGGTTTGGAATGGTGGCGCGTGGATGGACCTTGCAGCAAATGCTAGCACTTACGCTGGAACGATCTTACCAGCGTCGGCGAATAATAATCTATTTGGCCCGCTTGATGGAGCGGTTGGGCCAGTTGGGGGCAATACGGATTTCCACCTCAACACCCTCTGGCTGCGTTCACCGGAATTCTATCTGAACGGTAGTGGTAACCTCACGGTGGGTCTGTCAAAAGGCAGTAGTAACACCACCGTTACGCCTGCAAACCAACTATCAGTGCCCTATGCGGCGACAAATGGAGGTGGCTGGAAAGGTGTCGCTCTACGGCGAGTCAGCGATGGCGCGTTTGTCTTAACCAAGGCTAAAACGGGATGGACTGGACCTGAATACTTCACGATGACTTTCACGAAGGCTGAGCTTGCGACACTCAACCAGACGGTGGCCTACACTCTCGAATTGATTAATTCCGATTACGGAAGTTGGGGTTGGCTAACGATGGATAATGTTTCTATTCCCGGAACTGCGGCGCTATCTTATAATTTCGATGATAAGACCCTCCAAGGCTGGAACAACCGAGTTTGGAATGGTAGTGCATGGATCAATTTGGCTGCAAACGCCACCACCTATGCCGGGACGATTTTACCCGCCTCTGCGAATAATAACCTATTCGGTCCACTCGAGGGTGCAGCTGGACCTGTTGGTGGAAATATTGACAACCATCTCAACACGCTCTGGCTGCGTTCCCCTGAATTCGCACTCAATGGTAGTGGCGACCTGACGGTGCAATTGTCCAAAGGCAGTTCAAACACAACGACCGCTCCCGCCAATCAACTATCGGTGCCTTATGCGGCGACAAATGGGGGCGGCTGGAAAGGGGTGGCGCTTCGCAGATCAAGCGACGGAGTGTTTGTTTTAACCAAGGCCAAAACTGGTTGGACGGGACCCGAGTATTTCACGATGACATTCACCAAGGCTGAGCTCGCCAGTCTAAGCCAGTCTTCAACTTATTCTCTGGAGGTGATTAATTCGGACTATGGGAACTGGGGTTGGCTCACGGTTGATAACGTCTCCATCCCTGGGGTAACGACTGGGACATCGACCTTGAGGGCGTCCTCTTATGCAATGAAAACTTCGGTCAACAATGCGCCTATCTTTATTAATAATCCGATGGTCGTAGGCAGTGCAAAAGAGGGAATTCCCTACGTCGGCCAAACTCTTGTGGGGCAAGTTACTAATGTTAAAGTCGGCGACACCGTCAAGTATTCGAAAATTAGTGGTCCATCTTGGCTCGCAGTTGCAAGCAACGGAGTTCTTTCCGGCACTCCACCCTTGGGTTCCAAGGGACTGAACACCTTCGTCGTTCGTGCTACGAACAGTGAGAATTTGAATACAGGTGCAACCCTCAAAATTTCCGTTACAAGTATGCCGTTGCTATGGATGCGGGCTAATGTGGGACGTGGAATGCTCAACGGGGCTACGGTTTATCGAGCAGGAACCTTTTATCAATCCGGCTCGGGTTTACTTGGTGGCACCAAAGATCAATTCAACTACAACTACCAGACACTCACGGGAGATGGTGAGATCAAAGCAAAAATCATCGAATTACAAGATACCGGTAATCAATCCCGGGTGGGCATAATGATTCGTGGAAATCTCGGGGCAAATTCTGCCTATGCTTTTATGGGGATGAGTGGTAGTAATGACTATTGCATGGGAACCTGTCTGACCACCGGTGGAGTGGCAATAAGCACAACTAAAGGCAGCGGGATAGTGCCAAACACTTGGGTTAAATTAACTAGAGTAGGCTCGGTCATCACCGCCTATAAAAGCAACGATGGCACAAATTGGGTCGCGGTTGGGAGTAAGAAAATAGAACTCGGTGCTAGCTGCTACGTGGGTCTCGTTGTGGGAAGCGGTAGTGAAACCTCCTTGAACAAGTCGAAGTTTAGTAATGTCAGTGTGACCCCGTGAGGATTCTGGACTGCTGAGGTATCGCTTGGCGAACATTCACTACTCAATCCTCCGAAGAAACAAGGATGGAGAGGACGTTCGACCAAGCTTTATCTATAATTGGCACTTGAATCTCCGGCGTTTGTCCGCAGTGAAGATTTCCTCAATCGGTATGATTGTCAGATACATCATAACCTCTCTCAAGCTGCAATCCTCTATGGTCAATTTTGCTAAATGCGGGGGACTGTTATGGGCTCGATATTCAGTTCGTCGAAGTTTTTTCCGATGAAAATTGAGGGCAAGTGGGTCACCGAATCCCAGTGGTAGTTCTTGCCGTAGATAGGAGGACTCGGCAGATATTGATTGGCTTTCGATGATGGTGAAGGCGGCTTTCTAAGAAGCAGTTAAAAAAGCTCGGAACGTGATTTGCGAAAAATCCGGGAAAAATTTTTCCAGCCCCGAACGGAGTGCTGCATCTTGGCCTAGGGCCTTGCTCTGGATATCATTTACCTAACGTTTTTCTACAACGACGAGGGTGATGTCATCCATTTGGGGGCCTTCGCCGGTGAAGAGTTTGAGCTCTTCCTGCATCTGGGTGAGCACGGCTTCGGCACCGAGCGGTGCGGCTCTGCGGAAGGCTTCGGACATGCGTTCCATACCGAATTCTTCCTCATCTGCATCAATGGCCTCCTTGACTCCATCCGTGTAAAACAGCACGCAATCGCCGGATTTGAGCTGGATTTCTTGGTCTTTGGTGACTCGTTCGAAGACGGCACCGCTATCGATGCCGAGGGCGAGGCCGGGGGAGCGGAGTAGCTCGACCTTGCCGGTCTCTCGCCGGAAGAACAGGGCGGGATCGTGGCCGGCCCGGGAGAGGGTGAGTTTCCCAGTGGACGCATCGAGGATGCCGTAGGCCATACTGATAAACATGTCTTCGCGGATGTCTGGAAAGAGCTGGCGATTGACGGCGGCCATCACCTTGGAGGGCGACATTTCGCCGGGAGCGACGGAGCGGAGTGAACTGCGGCACATCGCCATGAGGAGTCCAGCGGGGACGCCTTTACCGGAGACGTCGGCGATGACGATACCGAATTTCTCGCTGCCGAGGTCGATGTAGTCGTAGTAGTCGCCGCTGATGATGCGGGCGGGGAGATTGGTGCCGGTGATGCGGAAGCCGGTGATGAGTGGATCCTGCTGTGGGAGGAGAATCCGCTGCACTTCGCGGGCATTTCGGAGTTCTCCTTCCATGGCTCGCTTTTCGTGGGCTTCCCGGTGGACGCGGGCATTTCCGATGGCGAATGACGATTGTTCGGCCGCGGTGCGAAAAACGGAGAAGTCGTTTGCGGTGAATTGCCCATTCTCATGTCGCCGGGCGACAGCAAGGACGCCGAGGTCTTTGTTTGCATGACGCAGCGGTGAAATGAGTACGGAGACATCGTCGGTGTAGCGGGTGAATGCATCGCGGAATGCGGGATGATTTTTCACATCTTGGACGTGGATCGGCTCACCCACGGCGAGGCAGTGTCCGAGAATCCCGTCCTCAATGGCGATGCGCGAGAGTCGGATGTGGCTCTCAAGCGCGCGTGGGTCACGCTCAGCTTTTTTGCGGATTTCCACCGGGATGCCGATGAGCGGCGGGCAGTCCTCGGAGATATAGGAAGGACTCAGGAAACCATTGTCCGCATTGATGAAATAAATGGCGCCACCTTGGGCGGCGACGACCTTGCTGATGCCATCGACGATGATGCGGGAAAGCACGGAGGGCGATGGCTCGTTCTCGATGGCGAGGCCAAGGTCATGCAGGAAGGTGAACATCCGATGTTCCTCATCTTCGAGTTGGTGGAATTTCCGACGGATGCTTTTCACGCGGCGGCGTTGGTTGCGCAGCGCGATCAGCAAGATCACGACGACGAGGACACCGGCAGCGATTGAAATGAGGGTGAAATCTTGCATCTCGCAGTAGGGAAACCATCTTCCAGATTCATCCCGCGCGAGGGGTTTACCTTTTTTCCGGTGTCACTGTCAGCTTGTGTTTTTCAATCAGCTCACTCTCTAGCATGGTGACGACGTTCGAGAAGGTTTTTGCGTTTTGCTCGTTGGTCTCGGAAAGGATTTGGTGGGCTTCCAGAACATGCATCGCACGCTGAATCTGGCCTGGTGCGGCAAGTGACTGCGGTGGGACGAGGCGGGCGCGGATTTGCTCGATTTCTCCCCGCCACACGGCGTCGGGCGGATCGATTTCCATAAGGAAATCCAGTCCCAAGTCCTCGAGGGATCGCTTGTTTCTCGATCCCGGGTCAGCGATTTGAAGTCCGGCTTCACCACCGGAAGACAATCGCGTGGCCATCCCAGCGAGGGTCCCCATGAAGGTCGAGTCCATGCCGGTGCAGCCACCTAGGTCCACCGCGAGACACCGCTCGCCCGCTGCGATCCTCTCGTCACCGAACGCTTTCATGAGGGGGCTGTTCAGAAACGAGCCCTTGCCATCACAGCGGATCCAACTGAATCCATCGAAGATTCCGACTGAAATTGAGCATTCCGTTGTCACTGAGAGAGAGGTCGTTGTTTAACGACGAATGATCTAAAAACCTAAAATCATGGAGGCTACTGGTCAACCATCCATCTGTGGATATTTCAGGTTATTGCCAGAGGTAAGACTGGCGGCTCGCGATGGCCTTCCCGCCGCGTTCGAGGGTGGCCTTCCATGCGAGCACTTTTCCGCCTTGGAAATAGTCCGTACCAATCACGGCAAACTCGGCGATTCCCTCCGTTTCGGAAGCAGGAAATGACCGAACCATTCGCTTTACACGGCTGGCAGTCGCCCCTTGCTGGTATTGGAAAATCAACTGGACTGGGCCTAGAGCTTTTCCCTCAGGATGGCTCCAAATGAGAGTGTAATACTGCCCCAGCTTTTCCCGCCGCTCGGCCATGCTAACGGCACCGTGGAGGCGACGGAGTTTTTCCATTTTCACTAATGGCTCATCCGCCGTGGCGGGAGCTTGGTCGCGGAGCTGGAATTGCTTCACCACTAGAGGTTCGCGCGGGCCAGTGCAGGCGGCGAGTAAGAGGATGGAGAGAAGACTGTAGAGGCGATTCATCGCGCGGATTCGACTAGTATGGAGACGGGATTCAAGGAGCAAGAATCCGGTTGGGGTTTTTCCAGATTTTCCTGCCATGCTCACTCGCCATTGGGCGGCAGTGGGACGGATTCCACGGGTGGAAGTGGGGCTGGAATGGGGGTGGGCGCTGGGGTGGGGAAGGTATCCGTCGTCGGCGTCACGGCGGGCACTGGCGTGGTGTTAGGCGGGGCTTCAGGGTCGATCACCGTGGGGATCGCGCCTTCGGGAGGTAAGCCTTTGGGATCCAGCGGCGGCAGTGGTTCGCCCATGCCGGTCCCCATGCCGGGTAGTGGTGGGTAGATTTGGTATTGGCCGGGAGCAGTCACCGGTGCGACTGGCGCCGTGCTTGGGTCTTCCAACATCACGGATGGGATGAAACCGATTTCTCCGCTGTCGAGCTCCACCTTGGTGTAGCTGCCAGTGGTGGAAACCACCTTCACCGAGGTGCCGCGGGTGAGTAGTTTGTCAGCATCTGCGTCGCCCTTGGGCCGGACTTTGAAGAATGCGGTGTTATCGATCGCTGCCCGGACGAACTGACCTCCTTTGAAGGTGGGGCCGGTGGTGAGACTTGGCTTACCGATGTTTCCGCCGGGCGGGCCGAGGGGATCGAAATCTCCGCTGGTGATGGGGCCCGTCATGGTGTCGCAAGCGGCGAGACTCAGAACGGCGAGGGCGGAAAGAGCCGGGATGCACTTCATAGGAACAGGAAATTGGCACGCAAGGCGAGCGGGGTCAACGCCATTTCAGCCAACTAATCGATGGCTAGCGGCTCTGGCGGACGATGTGGTTTTTCTCGTCGAGCAGGAGGTTTTTCGAAACGACGGGCGTCTCAGATAAGGCGAAACACATGATCGCCACGCGCTCGCCGGCTTTGATCAGGTGAGCGGCACCGCCATTGATGAGGATGTGGCCAGTTCCGGGTTTCCCTGGTAAGACGTAGGTTTCCAATCGTGCGCCGGTGGTGATCGAGGCGACTAGCACCTTTTCCCCAGCCCAAAGATCTGCGGCGGCCATTAGGTCGGTCGGGATCTCGATGCTGCCTTCATAATCGACATCCGCGCCGGTGATCATGGCGCGGTGGAGTTTGGATTTCAGGACTTGGCGGAACATGGCGAGGAAGGAAATGTGCCACCGGGCTTTGGTCAAGCGGCATCGCGTCCCAGTTTTCGCTCATTTCCGCGTCACTTTGATGATCTTGCGAGACTGGTTATCGAAGCTGTCGGTGGAGAAGATCGCGATGGCGTTTTGGCCTTTTTTGAGCGGAGCTTTGATTCGCCAAGAGCGGGTGCCGATAGCGGTCTTGCGTGGACCCTTGCCCACTTTGACGAGGACGCGAGTGACTCCATTGGTATCCTTGGCGGTGCCTTTGAGCAGAATCGAGGCCTTGGTGGTGGACTTGGGCGGGCGGCTGGTGACTTGCAGCATCGGGCCGACGAGGTCGGGGCTGGCACTCTCGGAAACGACGCGCCAGAACTGCTGGGGCGAGCCGGTCAAGGCTAAGGAAACCTCAGTGCGGTTGCTGGTAGGATTTCCCATGAGAGTTTGGACCTCAGTCCAGACGCCGAGCTCGGTGGAGGTCTCGATGCGGTAGCTGCTGCCGGGATTACTCTCCCAACCGAGCTGATAGGCACCAGCGGCGAGTTCTGAACGCAGAATTTTCACCGGTTCCGTGCTTTGGTGGATGACGCCGATGGCCTCCAGATCGAAGCCGCCGGAGCCAGTGGTGGGCGTGGGGTCATAAATCGGCTGGTTCGTCGTATCGAGTCGCGTGCCATCGCCGATGATGTCAACCAGCCGAACAAACCGCACATTTTTCCGATCCAGCAGGGGAGTGACGGTGAGGGACGCGAGATCAAATGGCGTGCCGTAGCCCTTGATATACTTACCGGCGAGACCGCTGAGATTCGTGGGATCCATGGTGTAGGAAAATGGACCGACTGCGGTGGTCCCTTCTGAACGGCTGGGAAAACGGTAGAAATGCACCCCGTCGCTGGAGACTTCCACGAAGGCAAGCTCGAGAAAGCCGGGGGAGAAGGAGTTCTCAAACACGGCGAAGTCCGCGCCATTTCCATCCGCAATCGGCCGCGGGAAGAACATCACGATCTGCCCGCCATTTCCGAGGCAGACGATGTCGAATGCGTCTCCCGTGGCGGGGCCGTGGGCGAGTGCCGGAGTTTTCCAAACGGCATCCACGCCGGTGCCGTAGTCCGGCGGGAGATTGCCGTTTGCCCAAGCGACCAGCGTCGGGGAGTCTTTTGAAATGGCATCGGTGGTGGCAGAGCCGACGGCCCCGGGGAATGAACCGGCGAGGCTGAGTGAGGGTAGGAGGCTGAGGAGGAGGATCGGTTTCATGAGATTAAAATTCGTAGCGAACGCCGCATTGGAAGGACCGTCCGGCAGCGGGATACCAGACGCCATTGTATTTGATGGTGGCATATCTTTCGTCCAGCAGGTTGTTGATCCGGACGTAAAATGACACGCACGGCTTGGGTTCGTAGCGGAGAAGTAAACTCGCCACCTCGTTACTGGGAAGTTGATCCCGGGTGTTTAGAAAGTCATTTCCTTCATAGGATGCGCCGGTGAATTGATACTCCGCTTGCACGGTGAACTGCTCGTGCGGATGGATGCTGAAGTTTGCGGAGAGCTCTTGCTCAGGCACGAGGCAGATATTTTTCCCGGTGTATTTTCCACTTTGGAAACTCGCATCGAGCTGGGTGAAATGCAGGTTCGCCTCCCATAGTCGCGCCTGATAGTTGATGTCGATTTCCGCACCGAGCCGCTGGGTGGTGGCGAAGTTGACATTAAGATTTTTCTGATAGTCGTAGATGATTTCACCGTCGAGTTGTTGGAAAAATCCATTGGCTCGGAGCTTCCAGCCGCCATGGGAGTAATCTGCCCCGAGTTCGACGTTATCGCCAGTTTCTGCCTTGAGTTGGTCGTTGAAGGGCACGGTCAGCGGGAGACCCTGATAGGAGGCGATCTCGTCGGTAGAGGGCAGGCGATAGAGCGAATCGTAGCGCAGCCAGAAGCTCAGATCGGTGCGCGGCTCCCAGCGGATGCCGAGTTGATAGGCGTGGTCTTGCTCACGTTTTCCTCGGGAAAAATTGAATGCAGGATCTTCTGGAAACAGGAAACTCTGCGCCGTCGCATCCAGCGTGGTTTGCTGCCAGCGTGCCGCCGCACTCAGGTGCCAGCCGGTCCACGGCTCCCACTCTGCGGTGGTGAATCCACCGAGGATGCTGCGCTCAAGCTCGGCATGTCCGGTCTGTTTCTCGCGTGAAATCTCGGCGAATTGGTCCAGCGAAAGTTCCTCACGTCTTACCGTTAGGCCGAGTTCAGCAGACGCGCGTCCTTTCACCAGTCGGGCCACGGGTGTTGCGGACCAGGTTTCTAGTAGATTATCCGAGTGAAAGCCCGGGCCTAGATTCCACGCTTGGTCACTGCGGGAAAAGGTAATTGGCAGGTCTAAACTGAGATCACTCCCTTTCCCCAGTTGCAGTCCGGCATCGGCGCGCTGGGTGTTCTGTTGGGAAAAATACTGGTCTGCTTGGCCGGATTTCTCATAGATCGACTGCCGTGGGTCTTCCCGATATTCCTCCTCGGAAAGTGGCCCGGGAAATCCTGTGAACTCATCTGCCCAGGAAATCCCCGCCCGCAGTTCGCTGCCTTTCCACACTTCTCGGTCCCATCTCAGTGCAGCGGATTCTAACTCACTGGCAGAATTTTCCCGCCAGCCCGCAGAGAAATTCCGCTCGTAATCCACGACCACGCCATTCCCTAAATAGCGGCCATCGTGAGCGAGCCGGAGTAGAGAATACTCACCACTCCCCAGCGCGGCCTCCACGCTGCTGTGCTGCTTATCGGCGGATTTTGTGACGAAGTTAATCACCCCGCCCACCGCCTGATCGCCGAAGCGGGCGGTCTGGCTGCCGCGTAGAATTTCGATGCGAGCGATCCGTGATAACGGCACTTCTTGTAATGAAGCCGCCGCCATATCTGGCCGATTCAGCGGCCGACCATCCACCAAGATGAGCACGCGAGATGACGAGTTCTCGCCAAATCCCCGCAGGCTCACCGCGCCGCCGGATGTATTTCCTGAGAAGCTTTTTACCTGGATGCCGCCTTGGGCGATCAATAAGTCCGCCACCGAGCGGGCACCGGACTCGCGGATGGTGGCCTCCTCGATGACGGTGGTATTTCCCGGGAAATACGCCGGAATTAGCGAATCCCCCTGCGCCTCCACCAGCATCGGGGTGAGTTCTTGGATCGCGTCCTCAGCCTGCATTTGCAGGAACGGCGCGACCAAGGACAACGCCCCGATGATAGAATGGAATCGCTTCATAAGCCCAAAACGGGGCAGATGATCTCGTGAATTTCTTGGCTCTAACGCCGACGGCGGCTCAGTAGCCCGAGGCAACCCAGTAGGCCCAAGGCCGCTGCACTCGGCTCTGGCACCGCGAGGAAATTATCCATCGCGAAGTAAGTCGGCGTGTTGATACCGAAGCGTCCGTTATCCGTGGAAGTGTAGCTGAAACGGATTTCATCCACCGTGCCGAGGGCGCTGAAGTCCACGAACGCCCATTGATTGACAATGTAATCTTGGCTGCTGTTCGCAAAACGGAAGTCAGCTAGGAAAAAATCAACGGCCGTTCCCGTCGCCGCACCACCCACGAAGCCGCTGATGGTGAGCTTGAAAAAGTCTGGATCACTGCCGGTCACCCCACCGAATTTTTTTGAGAAATTGTTGATGGGGTCCCCGTCCCGCATCAATACACCAGCGTAGGTAGCATTTGTAATACTTGCACCCAAGCCGAAGAGATTTTGGGTCGTCGCGAACTTCACGCTGGCGGCATCATAGCTGATTGCATAGGTCGAGGAACCACCTGCACCGCTGCCGGGAAAGGCGCTGTAGTTGGTGTAGTCACCCGTCGTGGTGTCGGTGGTATTAGAAATCGCGAAGCCGGACCAAGACCCGTAAGTCGGATCGTAGCTATTTGAAAAACTCGCGCCGCCGGTGGTGAAAGCGCCACTTGCTCCGGCATTGTTATTATAAGCTCCGGCCCCCCTGAGCAAGCCCTCGAAAGTAATGGTCGCTGCTGAGGCGGAGGTGACGCTGAGCGCCATGATGGCGCTGGCGAAAATCTGTGATGTTTTGGATGTCATAACTCTTTTGTTGATATGTTTTAAAAAAGAGAACGCGACGCCCGCCGGAAGGAGGATGCCCTCCGCCGTCGTTTCTGTTCCCGTCACCTTCCTTACGCGGAAAGGCCAGCACGGTGCTTTGAGGCTCGGTAAAATGGAGCGGCACCCGGACGAGTTGAGGCGGGCGAAGTATTCGGACTCCCGACTGTGGAAATGGAGATTTCTCCCCGTTTCCGCCTCCTTCCCGCCTTCACCTCGGCTTGCGCAGAGATTGGCTGTGTGGGAATTCGTCGTCGGATACCGCAGCGCGACTGTTCCGGGTTCTCACCGGATTCCATGCGCCCGCATCAGTTCATCACCAGGGAAGCAATAGACCACCACCGCCGCTGGCAAGGACTATGTGCTGCGCTGAGCCGTAGGGTGCCTCCGTAAGGAAGGTGCCGGAGTTCTTCATCTGAGAAATCCTTCAACCAAATCGCGTAAATCACTCATCCTGTGGGTGATGGGATCGTAGGCTGACCGTGTTCCGGCCATTGGGAGGGGTCATGGTGGGCAGGGGATGGGGTCATGTCGTGCCCACCATGACCCCATGTCGGGGTAAACATGACCCCATGTTGGGCAGGGGATGACCTCATGTCGGGGTAAACATGACCCCATGTTGGGCAGAGGATGACCCCATGTCGGGGTGAACATGACCCTATAGTGGGCAGGGGATGACCTCATGTCGGGGTGAGAATGACCTCATGGTGGGCAGGAGATGAGGTCATGGCGGGGTGAACATGACCCCATGTTGGGCAGAGGATGACCTCATGTCGTGCTACACATGGCCCGCCTTACCGCGCGGGTTTGCAGAATTTCCGCAGCAGGAAATGAATGGGCGCGGCGGCGAGGCCGATCATGGCGAAGATCCACACGCCGAGATAGGCGAGTGGTGGCATCCATTCTTGGGGTTTGTCGTCGCTGAGGATGCCGAAGACATAGTTTACATTTCGCGGGAGTTGTGGGTTTGCCAGCACTGCTCCAGCGGGTGGAAGCAGGAAATAGGCGATGAGGCAGAGCACCACGCAGATGACGGACCAGCCGAGCAGGGCCCGCCGGTCGTAGCCGAGTTTATAGACGAGATAGAGCAGCAAGAATGGCAGCCAGCCGTGGAAAAGTGAGAGACCTCGCAGGAAGAGATCGCGCTGGGAGTCGAACATGTAGCCGGTCATTCCCGTGAGTTTTCCGCCGCAGAGCTGGATGAGGAAATCCACACACCACAACATCTGTGGCAGTAGGATCCCCACCGCCGGGATGGAAACGAGCAGCGCGTCCTCCTTCCAGATTCCCACCAGCGTGAGCAGCAGGGCGACATCGCAGAAGTAGAGGAAATTCGTCGGGCCGTAGTTGATCCAGTAAACCGGGATCATCACGGCGAGGAACGCGGTGTAGGCAATTTTTAACCAAAGGGGGATGCGGCGTGTTTTGGATTTCATGCAGGCGTCGAGTAGCAGTGATGTTCTAGCAAACATCAAGAATATCTCCCGCCCATGCTGGATCTGTGCTTGGGTCACACGATGCAGGAGTCCTTTCCCCCGTCCCTCGCTCCCACACGTCCAGTTTTCCGCTGGTTCGGCCCGGGCATCGTCATGGCGACCAGCGGCATCGGCGCGAGTGACATCATCACCGCGACGGTGGGTGGCGCGACTCACGGACTCACCCTGCTATGGGCGCTGGTGCTCGGCGCGTTCTTTAAATTTGTGCTCAGCGAGGGGCTGGCCCGCTGGCAACTCGCGACCGGCCTCACTGCGCTGGAAGGTTGGTCGCGCTATCTTCCACGCTGGGTCATGGGGCTATTTGCGCTCTATCTGGTGCTGTGGGCGGTGGCGGTGAGTGGCGCACTTGTCAGCGGCTGCGGCCTTGCGATCGAGAACATCAGCGGCGGTGCCGTGCCCCGGACGTGGGGCGGACTTGCCCAAGCCGCAGCGGCATTCACCCTGATCTGGATGGCGCAAACGGCGACTTTCACGCGGGTGATGAAGCCGCTTGTGGTCGTGATGTTTGCAAGCATCGTGGCGTGCGCGGCGCTGACTTTCCGCGAGCCGGCGGCGGTGCTGCATGGACTTTTCGTCCCAGAAATCCCGGATGGCGGCGGCACTTACGTCTTATCACTCATCGGCGGCATCGGTGGCTCGCTCACGTTACTGAGTTATAACTACCTGCTGCGCGACGAGGGCAAGGTGGACCCGAAAAACCTCCGCGCCGTGCGGCTGGACCTCGCGACGGCCTACCTCTTCACTGCCATTTTTGGAATCTCGGTGATGCTGATTTCTAATCGCGTTTTCTACGCCGCCGGAGTGGCCATCTCGGATCGGGAAGCGGTCTCACGCATGGCTGGCGCGCTCGCCGCACTCGTAGGTTCCGCCGGATTTTACATCTACTCGCTCGGGTTCTGGGCGGCAGTGCTCGCCTCTCTCACTGGCGTCTGGCAGACGATCCCGAGCGTTTTTGCCGATTGTTTCTGCCTGCTGCGGCAAGTTCCGACAGACCTTCGTAAGGCGGCGATTCGTCCGGGCTCCCGGTCCTACCGAGGGGCGCTGCTATTCATGGCGCTCGCCTCCGTGCCGTTTGCCTTTCTGGGTAGCCCGCTGGTGATCGTGGTCGCCTTCACCATTCTCGGGAGCATCTTCATTCCATTTCTCGCAGGCACCTTACTCTACCTTAACAACCGGGTCGCATTCGCACCGCCACTCGGGAGGAACCGGCTTGCGACGAACATCGTTCTGGGTCTCATCGTCTTCTTGTTCGCCAGCGTCGGGGCAGTGGAAATCACGGAGCTGCTAGGGCGCTAGGAATCCCGTAGGTCACGACCTTTTCCTAGCAACCGCAGCGAATTCAAGATCACTAGCAAGGTCGCGCCGGTATCCGCGAGGATGGCGAGCCAGAGTCCGGCGTAGCCCATGAAGGCGAGGGTGAGGACGAGCGCCTTGATGCCGAGGGCGAGGGCGACATTGAAGTGGATGATGGAAAGCGTGCGGCGTCCTAGCAGGATGGTCTCGGCCACTCGCGTTAAATCATCCTGCATCAGCGCGATGTCTGCGGTCTCGATGGCGGTGTCGCTGCCGATTGCTCCCATGGCGAAGCCGACGGTGGCGACAGCGAGGGCCGGGGCGTCGTTCACTCCATCCCCGATCATGCCGACGTGCTGATAGCGACTCACTAGCTGGCGCACTTGCTCGACTTTTTGCTCCGGCATGAGGTCGCCCATGGCTTCGTCGATGCCCGCTTGGCTTGCGATGGCGGACGCGGTACGTGGGTTGTCGCCACTGAGCATGATGACTTTTTCCACGCCTGCCGCATGGATGAGGCGGAGTGCTTCCGCGACTTCCGGGCGCAGGGTGTCGGCGATGGCGATGATGCCAAGAATTTCCCCGACACAGCCGTCATGCGGGGCATGGCCGAGGACGGCGAGTGACTGGCCTTTTTCCTCAATAGTGGCGAGCAATGCCTCCACTGCCGGGCTGCAGAGGCCGGTGTCGTGGGTCAGGTGGTGGTTTCCAATGAAATGTGGGTGGCCATCGATGCTCGCCCTCGCCCCACGGCCGGTGATGGAGGTGAAATCCGTGATGGCGGGAATCGATAATTTCCGGGCACGGGCGGCCTCGGTGATCGCGACGGCCAGCGGATGCTGTGAGTGCGAATTAATCGCGGCAGCACGGGCGAGGATATCGTCTTCTGAAAGGCTGCTGTGAGAAATGATCGTGACCACTTGGGGCTTGCCCGAGGTGATCGTGCCGGTCTTGTCCACGGCGAGGGCGCGGAGTTTTCCAACCGACTCCAAGTGAACACCACCCTTCACCAGCACACCGCGACGGGCGAGCGCGGTCAGGCCGGAAACGATGCTCACCGGCGTGGCGATCACCAATGCACAGGGACAAGAAATGACGAGCAGCACCAGCGCCCGATAGATCCAGAAATGCCACGGCTGCTGGAAAAGCAGTGGAGGGATGAGCGCCACGAGCATGGCCACGGCGAAAACCGCAGGTGTATAAATGGCGGCGAAACGATCCACAAAGCGCTGGGTGGGCGGTTTGTTTTCCTCCGCCTCGCCGACGAGTTGGATGATGCGGGCGAGCGTGGATTCCGAGGCGGGCTTGGTGACTCGGACAGTGAGTGAACCTTCGCCGTTAACGGTGCCTGCGTAAACGGGATCGCCGGAGGACTTCTCTACCGGCATCGATTCGCCGGTGATCGCGGCTTGGTTGACGCTGGAGTTTCCTGAAATGACTTCACCATCCAGCGGGATGCGGCTGCCGCTGCGGATGAAGATTTCCCAGTCCACCGCCACCTCGGCGACAGGGATTTCCCGCTCCGTGCCATCCGCATTTTTCACAATGGCAGTGGGTGGTGACAATTTGAGCAGCGAATCGACTGCCTTGCGCGCGCGACCGGAGGCCCATGATTCCAGCAGCTCAGAGAGTGAAAAAAGGAAGACCACGCTTGCCGCCTCCGCGCCCTCGCCGATGATCCATGCGCCGCTGACGGCCACGGCCATCAGCACATTGATGTCTAGCCGGAGCTTTTTCGCCGCCCCCCATGCGGCGGGAAACACTAGCAAGCCACCCGCCAACGTGGCGGCGGCGAAGGCCGTGGTCGCCAGCCACTCGGGGCCAAGGTGGAGCCACTGCACCAGCAGACCGATTCCAGTAAGGATGCCGGATGCGGCGACGAGTGCTCCCTGCGGTAGTGAGCTTTCCGCGTGGCAATGTTCGCAACTCGAGCAACCGGATTTTTTCACAGGCTCAGGCAGGTGGTCGTGTTCGGTATGTCCCATCTGCGAGGAGAGTAATAGGGAAAGGCGCTGTGGAGAAAGCGTGAGGATTCATTCACCACTCATCGGTCTCTGAATCGGCGTCTGAAAGCAGGACACGAGGCTCAACGACGCGGTGCGATGGATGCAGGTGAGAGGTCGTGTGATTGATCGCGAAAAATGGCCGGGGGTGAGACCGGCCATTTTTTAACGCATGATGTAGCGAAGGGGGGAATGTCTTAATTTTTTAGCCAATCACTTCCGGCCAATCGGTGTGGGCCATTTCGCCGCGAGGCTTGTCGGTGCGTTCGTAGGTGTGGGCACCGAAGAAGTCGCGCTGCGCTTGCAGAAGATTCGCCGGAAGCACGGCGCTGCGGTAGCTGTCGTAGTAGCCGAGCGAGGCGCTGAAGGCCGGGACGGGGATGCCGGCGAGGGTGGCGAGCGAGACGACTTCGCGCCAATTTTCCTGGAAGCCATTGAGGAGATCCGTGAAAAATGGAGCGAGCATCAGGTTTTCCAGCTTGGGATCGGTGCGGTAGGCGTCGGTGATGTCGTTGAGGAAACGGGCACGGATGATGCAGCCGCCACGCCAGATTGCGGCGATTTTCCCGAGGTCGAGGCCCCAGCCTTTTTCCGCGCCCATCGCGGCGATGAGGTCGAGTCCTTGGGCGTAGGAAATGATCTTGGAGGCGAAGAGCGCGTCGTGGACTTTTTTCACGAGCTTCTTTTTCTTGAGGTCGATCTCGGGCTTGGGGCCTTCGAGGACTTTGCTGGCAGCGACGCGCTTATCCTTCATGGAGGACAGGATGCGGGCCTCGACGGCGGCGTTGATGGTGGAAATGACCACCGCATTTTCGACCGCGTTGATCAGCGTCCACTTGCCGGTGCCTTTTTGGCCGGCGGTGTCGAGGATGAGATCGACGAGTGGCTTTTTGGTCTCTGGATCGATTTGCGCGAAGATCTTGGAGGTGATCTGGATGAGGTAGGATTCGAGGTCGCCCTCGTTCCACTGCGTGAAGACTTCGGCGAGTTCTTCCGGCTCGAAACCGGCGGCTTTGAAAATGTTATACGCCTCGCAAATGAGCTGCATGTCGCCGTACTCGATGCCGTTGTGGATCATCTTGACGTAGTGGCCAGCACCGCCGGGGCCGATGTGGAAGACACATGGCTCACCATCTACCTTGGCGGCGATGGATTCGAAGATCGGCTTCATGACTTCCCATGTGGAAGCCGGGCCGCCGGGCATGATCGATGGGCCTTTGCGAGCACCTTCTTCACCGCCGGACACGCCCGCGCCGATGAAGCGGAAGCCGAGATCACCGAGCCATTTGTCCCGGCGCTCGGTGTCGGTGTAGAGGGAATTTCCGCCGTCGATGATGATATCTCCTTGGTCTAAAAGCGGGATCAGCGACTCGATGACCGCGTCCACTGGCGCACCGGCTTTGACCATAATCATCACCTTGCGAGGTGAGGCGAGGGATTTCACGAAACCTTCCAGCGTGTGCTCGCCGATGATTTTCTTGTCGGGATGCTTGGCGACGAAGGCGTCGGTGACGGTGGTGGTGCGGTTATAAACCGAGACTTGGAAGCCGCGGGATTCCACATTGAGAACGAGATTCTGACCCATGACGGCCAGACCAATGAGTCCGAAATCGCTATTGCTCATAATAAAAGTGCCATTGGAACAGGGCGGGGGAGGATGTAGGCGGCTCGGTGGTTTGGTGCAACCCCTTGTTGCCTTCCGGACATGCATTCCACACATTGCCGGGGTGAACTTACCGAATGCGATCACGTTTTCCCGCCTAGTGATGACCGCTGCATTCGTGGTGGCAGTGTCCCAGCACTCGCTGACCGGTTACGGAGCGGGGTTGGTGCTATTCGTGGTGGCGGCGGTGAGTGACTTCGTGGATGGCTACTTGGCGCGGAAAATGGGCTTGGTCACTCCGCTGGGGAAACTCATGGACCCACTGGCGGACAAGATCCTAGTGAGCGCGGCGTTTGTTTTTTTCACCGAACAAAAACTCTGCCCGGTGTGGGTGACGGCGCTGATCATCGGTCGGGAATTCTTGGTGACAGGCCTCCGCCAGATCGCAATCGAGGCAGGTCATGTGCTCGCTGCGGATCATTTGGGCAAATGGAAGACTACGTTCCAGCTCGCTTACCTCATCACCGGGCTTGTCTGGCTGACTGGCGAGAAGGCGAAGGAGCTTTTCCCCTTCGCCGAGCCATTGAAACATCTCGCCCGCCCGGCGTGGGAAGGTGGATGGCTGCAGCCTGTTTTCCTCTGGGCGGCGGTCGCGCTGACCGTCATTTCCGGCTGGAACTACCTGTGGGGCTCGCGGAATCTGCTGCGGGGAAACTAGATTTTGCGTCTGAAGACGGATCATGCGCTACAGCCCATGCGGCTGCCGATGCGGGCGTAAAGCTCGGTTTGCTGGGCGGAGTGCCCGAGTAAATCCTCATCAAGCCGGACTGCCCCAGGCTCGAAAAGAGTGAGAGTGGAGGAGCCGCCAAAGGCGAAAAAGCCTTTCTCCCCACCTTTCTCGACCGGGTGCTGCGGCGTGTAAGTCTGCTGGATGGTGCCCACGCAGGTCGCGCCGATTTCCATACAGATCACGGTGCCGAGACGCTCGGTTTTCAGGGCAGTCACCATGCGTTTATTCGTCCAGAGGTAGGCGAGCTTCTGGCGCAGGGCGATGGGATTGACGGAAAAAAGCGGGCCTTCGATCAACCGGCTCTTACCGGGGACACCCGCTGCGGGGAAATGAAAACGATGGTAATCCACCGGACAAAGCCGCGAAAGAACCAGCGCGCCGTCGGCATAGTTTGCGGCAAGCGCGGCATCTCCGAGTAGAGTGGGGAGGTCGAATTTCTGACCTTTGACGAACACTCCCGCGATTTCCGAGGCCTTTTGAAAGCCCAAATGGCGCCCGTCCGCTGGGAAGACGACGTGGGCCTCATCGGGATCGATCGGTCGGGCGCTCGGCTTCAATTTCCGGAAGAAAAACTCATTAAAACTGCGATAACTCCCCGGTGCATCGGCGAAATCTTGCGGATTGAGTCCGTATTGCGCGATGAACGGCATGACCCGCGAGGCCGACTTGGGGGCGCTCATTTGACGACCATACCATTTCGAAAAAAACGGGCGTTTAACGAAGGCATTCAGCGAGAGGGCGCCCAGCGGATTTCCATAAGACCAGCGCAGAAAGCCTTCGCCATAAACTTGCTCGGTCTCAAGAACTCCGGTGTGGCGGTTGAAATATCGGATCGGTTCCACGGCGCGGCTTGTAATCGCGCATCGTCGGAACCGCAAGAACGCTTCGGCTAAAACGGCAGTCCGTTTCCCTTCGCGAGAACCAACCGTGGCTCGTCACCGAGCGATCTGGGCGAATGAAAGCTGGAAAAGTCCTGCCGTGCTCAGCCATGTTCCGGCCATGACCGCTGCGGAATCTGGATTTGCGATGCCACCTGAATGGTCGCCACAGGAGGCGGTGTGGCTCTCTTGGCCGGTCGAGGATCCACGGCATTGGGGCGGCAAAAAACGGGAAATGATTTGGGCGAAGTTCGCGGAGATCGCTGCGGCTATTTCGCGCTTCGAACCAGTGCGGATCAACGCGCCGGGAGCCGATCACGCCACCATCCTTGCGGCGTGTAATCGAGCAAAAGCAGTGCCGGAGCGCGTGCAGCTTTTTGATCACCCGCACAACGACGTCTGGTGCCGGGACCACGGGCCGATTTTCGTCAAACACGGCGAAACGGGTGAAATTGCGGTGACAGATTGGGAATTTAACGCATGGGGCGGGAAATTTCCGCCGTGGGACGGAGACAACGCCATTCCAGCGAGAATTGCCGCATCATTAGGCAAGCGGCGATTTCAAGGCGGCATGATCCTTGAGGGCGGGGCCATCGAAATCAACGGCGCTGGCCAACTGCTCACCACGGAAGCAGTTCTGCTCAATCCTAACCGAAATCCGAATCTCAGTCGGGACGAAATCGAACAACGTCTCCGCGATGGGCTGGGGGTCTCGGAAATTCTCTGGCTCAAGCAGGGGATCGAAGGCGACGACACGGACGGCCACATCGACGACCTCGCGAGATTCACTGATCCGAACACTCTACTCGCCTGCATCGACCGGAATTCCAAATCGCCTAACTATTCCATCCTCGCGGATAATCTGGGGAGGTTGCGGTCATTTTTCGGTTCCAATGGACGGGCCTTCGAAGTCGTGGAAATCCCACTTCCCGAGGCGTGTGAGGTTCCCGGCTGGCGACTACCGGTGTTGCCGGCGTCCTATGTGAATTTCCTCATCGTCAATGGTGGCGTGCTCGTCCCGACGTTCCGCCAAGAGCGCAACGACGACCGCGCCCTTGGGATGGTTCGCGAGCTTTTCCCTGACCGAGAAGTGACCGGTATCGATTGCCTCGACCTCGTGGAAGAAGGCGGGACGCTGCATTGCATTTCGCAGCAGCAGCCCGCTTGATTTTACGACCCGGTCCCGGTGACGATCTTACAATTCGGCAGCTTTTCTTGGAGCACCTTGATCGCCTCGGGAGTCACTGCGGTCTGCCAAAGATAGAGATTTTTGAGCTGAGTCATCGCCGCGAGCCGACTCACTCCTGCATCGGTGACCTTCGTGCCGTAGAGGTTGATGGACTCCAAGGTGCGGATCGCTAACAGACTATCGATTGACGCATCGGTGATCTCGGTTTCTGCCAAGCGAACGACTCGAAGGTTTTTAGAATGAACGAGTTCAGTGACTGACTTGTCCGTGATCTTGGTGGCCGATAAATCGACGGTGACCAACTGCGGAATCACCGATTTCAGCTTTTCAAATCCGGCGTCATCCAGATTTCCACGCAGCGAGACGGCGGTGAAAGTGAGGAGAGCGGATTGCTGGGACTCAAAACTGAGAGCACCGGGATACACCTTGGAAATCGCTGCGACCGACGATTTCAGTGCTTCGTCCGGACCCACGGCCGGGAGAGTGGGTGCCGGATGTGAGGTCGATGCCTCCGGGGCATTGACCGCTAAAGAAGGGTTGAGTTTGGTGATCGCTTCCTTGAGTGGCGTGGGGACGTCGAAATCTTTTAACGATTTTTTAGGATCTGCGCCATTGTCGATCCACCACTTCAAGACCGCAAATTCGTGATCCTCAATCGGCGCTTTGCCCTCCGGTGGCATGTGTTCCTCGTCGTCCTTCGGAAGTTGCATCCGGATGAGGATTTGACTCTCTGCGGAGTTTCCCGCCTTGAGGCCCGGACCTTCCTTGCCGCCCTTGACGAGCAGTTCATAGGTGTCCATTCGGAATTTACCCTTGGACTTGCTCTCCTTGTGGCACTGGACGCAGCGGCGTTCGAGGATCGGCGCGACGATGTTTGCGTAAACGAATGGCCCGGCGAGCGGCTCGGCATTCTCAAGTACGGGAGCCTTTTTCTTTTCCTTCGTCGATTTTTTCTCAAGCCCGAGCGCCGTGCGGATTGGATCGGGAGCGTAGTCGGTTAGGTAAGTTTCACCATGGGTGATGGAAGCTCCGTCGTGACTGGCGAGTCCCATGATACTGACGCTGCCGAATAAGAGCAGGCGGTAAAACGCAGGATTTCCCGCCAGTGCCACCGTCCAAGCCTTCAAAACGAAGGTAACCACCGCAGCCACAGCGAAGACTAATCCACCCCAAAGGTGGCGCTCGACGAGGGCATTCCCGGCGTATTCCTCACCTCCCTGATAGAGCATGAATCCTGCAAGCACTGCGACGATCGCACTCGCGGCTCCGAGAAAAAGCGGGAACATCGCCACGTTCGCCACTTGACCGTGCTGCCGTTTTCCGAAGATCGCACCCAGTTCTTGCAGCACGATCAACACGAAAACTCCGATGGGTAGGTGAAGAAGGACCGGGTGAAAATGACCGATGAAGCGCACCAAATCAGGCATTTTTTCTGGGTCCGGAGGTCCTGCGAGAAATGGCATAGCGATCAAACCGCCAGCAGCAAGGAGCCCGAAAAATGTGAGGAACCAAGGCTTTCTGCGTTGGGATGAGGTATGATCAATTTCAGCCATAGACTTGAGGAATTACGTCTCGTTGCCGGTTAATCTTCCAGCATAAATAAATTTCAAGTCGGTAAAACGCCGCGATGTGGGACTAAATTTGGGGTGGTTGAAACATCCTTGATTTTATCGGTGAGCTTCGGAAACTCCGGCACACCCTATCACCCATGAATTTACTCGTTTTACAAGTTCTCCACGTCGCCGCTGTCATGGCCGTTTTTTCATCACTCGGAGCCATCATCCTTGGAGAAACTCGTAAAAAAGGCGCGTCGGTTCTCCATGGGATTTCTCTGGTTTTAGTGCTGCTGATCGGTTTCGCGATGCTGAAGAAGCCGGTGCCGGGCCAATATTATTGGATGGTTAAAATAGTCCTTTGGCTTTTCATCGGTGCTGCCCCAGCACTCTCGAAGCGTAAACTGCTACCGGCCCCGCTCGTGCTGGCACTTTGTATCGCCGCAGGCACCGCCGCCGCCTGGCTCGGGATCTTCAAGCCTTTTTGATTAGATCTTCTCGACCTCTACCTGCACTTCCATCCGGCACTGGCCCGTCCCTCGGTAGTTTCCTCTGACCGGAGCGACGTCTTCGTAGTCGCGCCCCACCGCCACTTTGACATAGCGCTCATCTGCTAGCGTGTTGTTGGTGGGGTCGAACCCGATCCACCCTGCCGCCGGTAAATAAACCTCGGCCCAAGCGTGAGAAGCCTGCGCTCCGACCAGCTTATCTCGCGGGCCATTGTAGAGATATCCGGAAGCATAGCGTGCTGGGATGTTGACCGCACGGCAGAGTCCTAACATGACGTGGGTGAAATCTTGGCAAACCCCGCGACGCATTTCGAAGGCCTCTACCAAGTGGGTGCTCACGCTCGTCACTCCCGGTTCATAGCGGAATTCGGAATGAATCCATGCCATCAAGGCACTCGCCTGATCGAAGACTGAGGTCAGCTCCCGAGTGACATCCACCGCCTGTCGCCAGACTTCCGGGTGGCGGGAAACCCAGCGGCTTTCCTGCAAATACTGCCAAATTTGCTCGCGGATCGAAGGGTCCTTCAGCCCATCCACCGTGGCCGCACGGCTCGCCGCAGAAATATCTAGCGGCAAGTTATGCACGCGGATGCGGCTCTCGATTTCCAGCTTGGTATGCGGCAACGGAAGCTCGAAATGCTGCGTGATGTTTTGAAATAAATCGGTAAATCTCCGCAGCCGAGTGGCGGGAACCACCCGGATCAAGGCGCTGATCGTCTTCTGATAAGGAAACGTCCGTGGCTCAAGGTGCAGCGTATTGACGCTGTGGGTCACCGGCGAGGGATAGCTAAAAGTCGTCCGATGGAGCACCGCAAGCTTCATCCCCATCGTGGACCGGACAGACTCGGTGGACTGGCTCACTGTTGTTGTTGCTGCTGTTGTTGCCAAGCGGCGACGTCAGACATCGTAGGCGGCTTCGGCAGCGGCTGGGTCTGGACGCGCTCCGGCATCAACACGTAAGTTTCGAAAATTTCGCCGCCGATGTGGTTGAACCGTCCTTGGAGGGCGTCGAGGTAGTCGTGGAGTCCGGTTTCAAAGACTTCTGCAGTCGATCCGAAATTGAGCGCTGCTAACAAGCGCCCAGACTCGCGCTCGGCTTCGTTCGAAAATGCTCCGCGAGGCGTGCCAGAAATCCGGTGAAGGCTGATGTCCACTCGCTCGATGCAGTATCTCACCGACCGCGGGAAGTCCTTCGAGAAGATCAAGAAATCCGCGACGCCCTGCGCGTTGATTTCCCGCTGCGTCGCACGGTAAGCTCCCATCGCGCCGCAGGATCGCAGGATCGCAGTCCAGTGGAGGATACCCCGGGAAATTTCCTCCATCCCGTCCTCACCGGTCGGTAAATAGCTCGAAACATCGAGAAAACGCGTCGTTTTATCCGCCCGCTCCAGATGGCGTCCGAGATCCATGAACTCCCATCCTTCATTCCGCCGAGTGGTGGACGCGGCGATGCCTAAAAACGTCACGGCAGAACGGCGGATGTTTTCATAATACCGCGGTGGGTCGGATTTGAGCAGCCGCTGGGCTTCGGGTGACCGGGAAAATAGGTAGAGAGCATTCAGTTCCTCCCACAGCTCGTCGGAAAGTTGGTCCCGGACGGTCCGGGCATTTTCCCTAGCAAGTGCGATACAGGAAGTGATGCTGTTAGGATTGCGCGGATCGTCGGTAAGGAAGCGGATGACCTCGTCGCTACCGGTGTCGTCATAGAGTTTTCCGAAAGCCTCCTCGTCGCCAGTGCTGAGGATGATAGGCTGCCAGAACCCACGCAGGCGCTCGCTATCGAGCCTTTCGAAATCGAGTAACAACTGCTGATTGACATCGATCAACCGGGCGAGGTTGTCAGCCCGCTCCACATAGCGGACCATCCAGTATAAAGTGTTAGCAACTCGGGAGAGCATAATTATTCAATGTCGGAGCACCCAAGTATCCTTGCTGCCACCACCTTGGGAAGAATTTACCACGAGCGAATCCTTCGTCAGCGCCACGCGAGTCAGGCCGCCGGGGACGATTTTCACCTCGCTACCATAGATAATGTAAGGCCTCAGATCGATGTGGCGACCTTCCATGGCACCCTCACACCAAGTCGGGGAGCGCGAAAGGGCGATGACCGGCTGGGCGACGTAGTTCCGAGGATCTGCGATGATTCGCTCGCGGAAATTGGCGATTTCATCCTTCGTCGCGGAGGGCCCCATCAGCATCCCGTAGCCACCGGATTCATTCGCGGCCTTCACCACTAATTCTGGCAGGTTCGCGAGGATGTATTTCATGTCCGCCTCTTCGGAAGCGAGAAAAGTCGGGACATTCGGCAAGATGGGCTTCTGACCGAGGTAATATTCGATCATTTTCGGCACGAAATAGTAGATCACCTTGTCGTCTGCCACCCCGGTGCCCACGGCATTTGCCAGCGAGACATTTCCGGCACGGTAGGCATTCATCAGTCCGGGCACGCCCAGCACCGAATCCTTGCGGAAAACCACAGGGTCAAGGAAGTCGTCATCGATCCGGCGGTAAATCACATCCACCCGCACCAGACCACGAGTGGTCCGCATATAGACGAACTTATCCACCACCACGAGGTCCTTGCCTTCGACGATGTCGATACCCATTTCCCGCGCCAAGTAGCAGTGCTCGAAGTAGGCACTGTTATGACACCCCGGAGTGAGTAATACGCACACCGGATCTCCGTCTCGCCTCGGGGAAATGTGGTGAAGCATATTCAGCAAATCTCGCGGGTAGGAGTCCACGGGCCGGACGCCAAGCGATTCGAAAATCCCCGGGAAGGCTCGCTTCAGCGCGTTGCGGTTTTCCAAAAGATACGACGCGCCAGATGGGCAACGGCCATTATCTTCCAGCACGTAATAGACCCCGTCTCCGCCACGGATCAGATCGCTCCCGCAAATGTGGATGTAAGTATCCGCCGCCACGTCCACCCCTCGGAACTCGGGCCGGTAATGCTTCGCCTGCTCAATGTAAAACCGTGGGATGACCTCGTCCTTTAAGATTTGCTGATCGTGATAAATATCGTGGAGGAATAGATTCAGCGCCACGATCCGCTGGGTGAGCCCGGCTTCCAAATGCTCCCACTCATGGGCCGGCATCACGCGCGGGATCGGGTCGAATGGGAAAATCCGCTCAGTGCCTTGATTATCGTGATAGACGTTGAACGTGATGCCCTGCCGCAGGAAATAGAGTTCGGAATTCGCCTTACGAGCGAGGAAATCGCGCTGGTCCACTTTTTCAAACTTCTCCAACAACGGCGCACAATGGCTCCTCACGACGCCGTCACTGCCGAACATTTCGTCGTAAAACTTGCCGGGGTCGTAGCCCTTAAACATTTCCATGGGTCGTAGGATCGGAGGTTAAGCAGCCTACGGGCCAACTCTCCAGTCGTCCTTTTCAGAAATTCCCCATTTTCATCGCGGATAGACATTCCTGCTGACTCTCCCCTTGAAAACCCCATCGTCCCTGTTTATCCCTCGCCGGGACTCCACGCCTTACTGCCGATTTTTCATTGCTATGAACGCCATCACCCGTTGCCTCGATACTTATTGGTCCTCCTCCATCGGAAAAAAATTGATCGTCGCCATCACCGGCCTTGTCCTCGTTCTCTTCCTTGCGGGTCACATGAGCGGTAACATGTTGGTATTCATGGGGCCAGAAGCGTTCAACGACTACGCGGAGCTCCTTCATCACCTCCTCCACGGAGCCGGGATCTGGATCGCACGCGCCGGTCTTCTCGCCGCCGTCACCCTCCACGTCGCCGCGACGATTGCCCTCACTCGCCAGAATAAATTCGCGAGAAAACAATACGAATATCAGGCCACCATCCAAGCCTCCAAATCGTCGCGTATCATGGTCTGGTCCGGCCTTACCATCCTCGCCTTCGTCGTCTATCACCTGCTCCATTTCACCGTTCGTGTTGGAAATGAATACAACAATCCTGCGCTCTACACCGACCAAGCCCACATGGCCGCCACCGGACTTTTCCGCCATGATGCATGGAAAATGGTGATCGATGGTTTCTCCGTTTGGTATGTGGTCGTTTTCTACATCATCGCGATGACCCTGCTCTGCTCCCACCTCAGCCACGGTGTGGGTTCGATTTTCCAAACCCTCGGTCTTCGCTCGAAAAAGTCGGCGTCTGCGATTGATTTCTTCTCAAAGGCCTACTCCGCCGCCATTTGGCTCGGATTTGTCTCTATCCCAGTTTCCATTCTCGTCTTCAAGTTTGGTCGATAAGACATTCTGTAATCTTCCTAATTTCTCTAACTCCATCCGCCATGTCCACCGTCCTCGACAGCAAGATCCCATCCGGCCCCCTCGAACAAAAGTGGTCCAAGCACAAGATGGACTCCAAGCTCATCAACCCGGCGAACAAGCGGAAATTCACCGTCATCATCGTGGGCACCGGCCTCGCGGGAGGCTCGGCCGCTGCTTCACTTGCCGAGATGGGCTATCAGGTAAAATGCTTCTGCTACCAAGACAGCCCGCGCCGCGCCCATTCCATCGCTGCACAAGGCGGTATCAATGCCACTAAAAACTATCAGAACGATGGTGACTCGGTCCGTCGCCTTTTCTACGACACGATCAAGGGCGGCGATTTCCGTGCTCGCGAGGGAAATGTCTATCGGCTCGCTGAAGTTTCCAGCTCCATCATCGACCAATGCGTCGCTCAAGGAGTCCCATTCGCTCGTGAATACGGCGGCCTGCTCGACAATCGCTCATTCGGCGGTTCCCAAGTTTCCCGTACTTTTTACGCCCGTGGTCAGACCGGCCAACAGCTCCTCATCGGCTGTTATCAAGCACTCGAGAAGGAAATCCACAAGGGCAGCGTGAAAATGTATCCCCGCACCGAGATGCTCGATGTGGTGCTCGTAAACGGCCACGCAAAGGGGATCGTCGTTAGAAACCTCAACACCGGGGAAATTTCCTCCCACGCCGCAGACGCCGTGATCCTTGCCAGCGGTGGCTACGGAAATGTGTTCTTCCTCTCCACGAACGCGATGGGCTGCAATGTCACCGCTTCTTGGCGAGCCGCCCGCCGCGGCGCACTTTTTGCTAATCCTTGCTACACCCAGATTCACCCGACCTGCATCCCGGTCAGCGGTGACTATCAATCCAAACTCACTTTAATGTCCGAGTCGCTCCGGAATGACGGCCGGATCTGGGCACCTAAGTCCGCCGAAGTCGCAGGAAAAATCCGCGCCAAGCAGCTCAGCCCCAACGATGTTCTAGAAGATGACCGTGATTATTTCCTAGAGCGCAAGTATCCATCGTTCGGAAATCTCGCCCCGCGCGACATTTCCTCCCGCGCCGCGAAGGAAGCCTGCGACGAAGGCCGCGGCGTGGCCTCCACCGGCCTCGGAGTCTATCTGGATTTCCGCGATGCCACGGAGCGCCTCGGCGAGGCCACCATCCGCTCCCGCTATGGCAACCTCTTCCAGATGTATGATAAAATCGCCGGCGAAGATCCCTACAAGGGCCCGATGATGATTTATCCCGCCGTCCACTACACGATGGGTGGGCTGTGGGTGGACTACAATTTGATGTCCAACATCCCCGGACTCCACGTCCTAGGTGAGGCAAATTTCTCGGACCACGGCGCAAATCGTCTCGGTGCTTCCGCCCTAATGCAAGGTCTCGCAGACGGCTACTTCGTCATCCCCACGACCATCGCCAACTATCTCGTCACCCAGAAACCCGGCAGCATCAGCACTTCGATGCCCGAGTTCAAGCAAACCGAGGCCGAAACCACCGAGCGCACCAATAAGATACTCAACATCAATGGTAAGCGCACCGTGGATTCCTTCCATCGCGAGCTTGGCATGGTGATGTGGAACGAATGCGGTATGGCTCGTTCTCGCAAAGGACTCACTGAAGCCCTAGAAAAAATCCCGCAGATTCGCGAAGAATTTTGGTCGAATGTTCGCATCCCCGGTTCCGGTGCAAATGCCAACATGGAACTCGAAAAAGCCGGACGTGTCGCCGACTTCCTCGAATTCGGTGAGGTCATGTGCTACGACGCTCTCGATCGCGAGGAGTCTTGCGGCGGTCATTTCCGGGTTGAACACCAATTTTTCGATACCGACCCAGAAGTCATCGCAGGCAACACGCAAGCGGGTGAAGCCAAGCGTCACGACGGCGAATACTCACACGTCTCAGCTTGGCAATACAACGGCCATGGCACTGCCCCGACTTTACACAAGGAGCCGCTCGTTTACGAAAGTGTCCAAGCATCGATTCGGAGCTATGCGTGATAGGCCTAGCAAGTGCGCCTCTCTGGCGACCCAGAGAGAGAGAGTCTGTATCCCTTAAATTCTCAGGAGTCTTTCGTTTCATTTTAGATTGAGTCACCGCCATTTTAGCGAGAGATCGTTACTTGAGCGGGTTCAAGCGACCCGCTAAGTGATCGAACACAGATGAAGATGGCGAATGCATCATTCCTAAAATTTGGCGCTCTTGGCGGAGAAAAAATGATCTGCTCTGGGATGTTGTCCTGAACTTCCCCCGAGGTAGGTATCCTGCGGGCGGGCATCTTTATCCTTTCCGCCGCTCAATCTTCGATCTGGATCGTCGCAGGGTCCCAGTGGATTGGCGGAAATTCCATGTTTAGCCGTTTCAGCGTGTCCAACATGATCCGCGCCACGCAGAGATTCCGATACCACTTCCGGTCGGCCGGCACCACATACCACGGTGCTTGCTCGGTAGAGGTTTTGCTAATCACATCCTCGTAGGCCGCCATGAAATCATCCCACCGCGCTCGATCCACGAGGTCGTCCGGGTTGATTTTCCAATGCTTCGCTGGGTTATCCAGCCGCGCCTGCAAGCGGGCCTTTTGCTCATCCTTGGAAATATGAAGGAAGATTTTTACAATCGTCGTTCCCTCTTCCGCGAGCATCCGCTCGAACTCGACGACGTGCCGCTGGCGGCGTTTCCAAACCTCATCGGGAAAAATTTTCTTCACCCGCACTGCGATGATATCCTCATAGTGGCTGCGGTTGAAGATTACTAACTGGCCTTTCGAAGGCACCTGAGCATGGACGCGCCACAGGAAATCCCGCGCCAGCTCCTCCTCGCTCGGTTTCTTAAATGAACAAACCCGGATCCCCTGCGGATCGATCCGTGAGAAAACATGCTTGATGCAGCCATCCTTGCCGCCGGTATCCATCGCCTGCATCACTACGAGAATCCGCTGTTTATTCTCCGCATACAGCCGTTTTTGCAACTGCTGAAGCTGACACTGCAACTCGTCAAACTGTGGCTCGATCTCCTCCTTGCTCGCTGCTTGAAATAGCGTTTTCTCGCCACTGTCGATTTTCCCGAGGTCCAGCTTGGCACCCGGTTTCACCCCATATCGTTCCAATGCTCCAGTGACCGGCATGGGCGTTTTATCGCCGGAGGCCTTGGCCATGACAAGCCCTCTCTCACCGCAAGATGCACCCGTCACACATTGAGGATTGAACCCCCAGCGATTGCGCGGTGTTCTTGGCTAATGCCGAACGTCAGCAAGCCCGCGAAACCAGCTCAGGTTGCCGAAAATCTCCTCACCGCCCTGCACATCGGCGCGAGTTCGGTCTCGATGATGGTCGCAGAACGCGCAGACGACGGCTCACTCACCCCCATCGATTTCCTAGAAAAACCCGCTCCCGTCGCCCGCGATATTTTCCGCAGCGGCGAGGTCAGCGCCTCCACCACCGAGCGGGTGGTCTCCATCATCAAGGGCTATCAGAAATCCCTATCCGAACTCGGGCTAGACCCTCACGCCGTCACCCGCGCCGTCGCCACCAACATCCTCAGCGAGGCCTCGAACCACGAGACGGTGATGAACCGCATCCGCATCGCCTGCGGGTTAAAAATTGGCACTATCGACGACGGAGAAATGACGCGGCTCATCTATCTGAAAACTCGCCGCCGCCTGCTGAATCTACCCGCCATGCGCCGGGACACCACGCTGGTCCTCCACGTCGGCCCGGGAAATACCCGTGCGCTGTTATTTCAAAACGGCCTCATCACCCGCTACACCAGCTACCGCATGGGCACCCACCGCACCCGAGAAGCCGTGGATGGCTCGCACGCAGAAGGCTCCGCGATGCTGCGAGTCATCCGCGAGCACGCCTACGGAAATTTAGCCCAAATCCGCTTCGACTACTCGGATGTCACCGTCGATGGACTGGTCGTCATCGGCTACGAAGTTCAGTCCGTTGCCGCTTCGCTCACCACCGCCAGCCAAGCGTGCACCATCAAGGCGATGCGGCAGTTCACCGCAGATGCCGCGAACATGAGCGACGTGGAACTCGTCAAACGATTCCAGCTCGACTACCAAACCGCCGAGGCGCTCATCCCGTCGTTAGAAATCAATCTCGCTGTCGCGGAAACCCTCAAGCTCGCAGAGATCCACATCCCCACCAGCGAGTATGAGCACGGCTTGCTCCATGACCTACTCGTCTCCCAGGAACTCACCGGCACCTTCGCCGAGGAAGTCCTCCGCTCCGCCCGCATCCTCGCCGCCCGCTATCAGTCGGACCCGAGTCACGGCGAGCACGTCGGGAATCTCTGCACCCGGTTTTTCACCGACCTAACCGACCTTCATCAGCTCACCGCCCACGATGCGCTGCTCCTCCAAGTCGCCGCCATCCTCCACGAAGCCGGCACCTACGTCAGCCCACGCGCCCACCACAAACACTCAGAATACCTCATTTTAAACTCGGAAGTCTTCGGCCTCGATCGGCTAGACGTCACCATCGTCGCACTCGTCGCCCGCTATCACCGCCATTCCGGCCCGCGTCTGGATCACCCCAGCTATGCCGCACTTAGCACCGACGACCGCATCCGCGTTTGTAAACTCGCCGCACTGCTTCGCGTGGCAGACGCGCTCGAACGCACCCACGCCCAGCGCGTCGCCAACCTAGAAATCCGCATCGAAGCCGGGAAACTCCGCATCTATCTACCCGGCGTCGCCGATGCCGCCGTCGAGCGCCTCGCGATGGCCTCCAAGGCCGACCTCTTCGAGCAAGTCTTCGGCCTCGGCGTCGTCATCCACGAAGACAACTAACAATCACTAGCTAAAAAGTTATATTTTACCGCCAAGACGCCAAGAGCGCCAAGTTCTAAGACCAGAAAACCCCAAAATTCCCGTCTTCCCTTGTCTTCCTTGGCGTCTTGGCGGTGAAAAAATCTTCTCCCAATCTCCCATCTCCAAATGTCCACACCTTACCTCAACCGCGAGCTCTCTTGGGTCGAGTTCAACCAGCGAGTTTTAAACGAAGCCCTGCGCGACGACCTACCCTTGCTAGAGCGCGTGAAGTTCCTCGCCATCACCGCCTCGAATCTCGACGAATTCTTCCAAGTCCGCATCGGTGGGCTGATGCTCATGCGCCGCAGCGGTCGCAAGACCCCAGACGCATCGGGCATGACCCCAACCCGCAACCTAGCGGTCCTCCGCCAGCGCATTCTAAAAATGTCGGCGGATCAATATCTGCTCCTCACCGGCACCCTTGTCCCCGCCATGGAAAAGGCCGGCATTCTCCCGCTGCATCCACGGGACCTCACCATCCCCCAGTCCGGGCAAGTCGAGGCCGCGTTCGAAGACCTCATTTTCCCGCTCCTCACGCCTCTAGCAGTCGATCCCGAGGCCGCGCCGCCCGTCGTCCCCGCCCTTCAAATCACCGTCGCCTGTCGCCTACTAGATCCTGAAACCCAGCGGACTCGCTACACGCTCATCCCCATCCCAGAAGCACTCGGCCGCCGCGTGAATGTGACGGTGGACGGCGGTGGCCATGCGTTCGTCCTCATCGAGGACCTCGTCGCCGCCCAAGCAGGCCAGCTTTTCCCCGGCGAGACCGTCGTCGCCACCACCGCCTTCCGCGTTACGAGAAATGGCGACATCGCCGTCCAAGAAGAAGACGCCATCGATCTAGCAGGCGAAATGGAAGACGTCCTCAGCGCCCGCCGTTTCGCCGATACCGTCCGCCTCGAACTCCGCTCAGACGCCCCACGGGATCTCGTCCGGATCATCAAGGCCGTCACCGCGACGACCCCGCAAGAAGTCTATCGGGTCGATGGCCCACCCGGTCTCGCCTCGTTCATGGAACTCGCTTTCCTCTCAGGATTCGATCACCTGCGCGATGTCGATTGGCCCGCCCAGAACTCACCCGCCATCGCACCGGGAGCCTCGATGTTTGAAACCATCGCGGCACAGGACGTCCTCCTTCATCATCCTTACGAGTCCTTCGAGCCGGTCCTGCGGCTCATCGAGGAAGCCGCAGAAGACCCAGATGTCATCGCTATCAAACAGGTGCTCTACCGCACTGCTAGAAAGTCCCGCATCATCGACGCTCTGATTAAAGCCGCCGAGAATGGCAAGCAGGTCACCGCCCTCATCGAGCTCAAGGCCCGCTTCGATGAGGCTCGGAACCTCGACCGCGCGGACGAACTCCAGCGCGCCGGAGCACAGATCGTTTACGGCGTCAAAGGCCTGAAAACCCACGCCAAGATTTGCCTCATCGTCCGCCGCGAGTCCGGCCACCTCCGCCGCTACGTCCACCTCGGCACCGGCAATTACAACGAAACCACCTCCCGGCTCTACACGGATCTATCCTATCTAACCTGCAAGGCCGAGTATGGAAACGACGCATCGCTTTTCTTCAATGCCGTCACCGGTCGCTCGAAGCTGCTGCGTTTCCAACGGCTCGTCCCGGCCCCCACCGCGATGAAGCCCGCGCTGCTAGATCTTATCGCCAGCGAGGCAGAACGCGCCAAGCAAGGACTCCCAGCCCGCATCATCGGTAAGGTGAACTCCCTGCAAGACCCAGACATCATCGCCGCGCTCTACAAAGCCTCACAGGCCGGGGTGGAAATCAAACTCAACATCCGTGGCATCTGCTGCCTCAAACCCGGTGACCCGAAATTTTCGAAAAACATCGAAGTCATTTCCGTGATTGATCGCTTTCTCGAACACGCCCGCCTCTTCCATTTCCACCAAGGTGGGAACTCGGAAGTTTATATCGCCTCGGCCGACTGGATGAACCGCAACTTGGAAAAGCGCATCGAACTCATGATCCCGATCGAGGAACCTGCGCTCAAACGCCGCCTCGTTAGAATCTTAGAAGTCTATTTCCAAGACAACACCCAAGCCTCCCGCCTCATGCCAGACGGCAGCTCCCAGCGCATCGTCCGCGCGAAGGGCCAGAAGGCATTCCGCGTGCAGGACCACTTCCACCAACTCGCACGCAAGGCCGCGAAAGCTCGCGAACATGAGCGCTCGATGACCTTCGAGCCGCACGTCCCTGCCGAGTGAAACGCCTCATTCCTCCATCGCCACCTTCTTCACCGGCGGCACCAGCGTCATGCCCTTGAGTAGACGGCAGAATTCCTTTTTCGCCATTGTCGTCACTTCGCCCGGCCCCTTGGGATCACTGATCATCGTTTTGAATTCTACCTCATAACGGTCTAACCGCACGATGCGGATCAACTTCTCGCCCTTTTGGTAAACCTCGTCTTGATAAAGTCGCATGGCACAGCGTGACGCCCAGCACCGCGTCTGGCAAGCCAGCAGGGTAGCCGCAGAATGCCACTTGCGGGTGTCGAAAATCAGCGATAAGCAACGGCGTGTCTCGACCGGACGATCGCACGCATGACTGGATCCGCCGTGCCGTTCACCAGCCCGACTTCTCCGCCCGCCTAGCCCCATTGGCTAAAGGTAATCGCGAAGTCGTGCTCGATCACTCGGCGGAGGCTTCCCATGGATTTCTCACCGCCGTCGTCATCCAAGCGGCCAAGGATCGGAAAAAAACCCGACTGTGGCTCGTGTCCGACATGCCCCGCCACCGCGAACGGCTCGCTGCCGAGCTGGACTTGTGGGGCGTGACCGGCCTGCTACTTCCCGACGGACCGGTGGAAACTGGCGACGGCACCATCGCCGATCCCGAGTCCGCTGCGGAATGGTTCGCCGTGTTAGAAATTCTCGCCCGTGCGGAAAGCTGCGTGATCATTTGCGGCAGCGATGCTTTTTCCGGGAAAGCGCCATCCCCGGAAGCGCTGCGGGCCAGCCGGACTCCGTTGAAACGGGGCACCGCACTCGACCCCGCAGGACTCGCAAAATCCCTCACCGCCCATGGCTACGAACGCGTCCCCACCGTCACCGCCCGTGGCCATTTCGCGGTGCGCGGCGGCATCCTCGACCTGTTCGCATGGCAGGCGGCGAAACCACTGCGGCTGGAATTTTTCGACACTGAACTCGAATCCATCCGCGAGTTCGATCTCGATTCGCAGGCTTCCACCCGGAAACTAACTGAGTCTGACTTGCTGCTCGCCGAGCCGTCGTCCGAGGCCACCGTCGCCGACTACCGGCGGAAGACGGATCTCATCATTTCCTACGGCGCCGAAATCACTCGGCCAGACGTGCGGATTCTTGAAAACGCCGCTGAGTTTAATCAAGAGGAGGACTTCACGCTCGCCTGCTTCGGCAGCCCGCTCGGTACCTTCGAGGCGGGTGATTTTGTGCTGGAGGAAACCCGTCGTGAGACGTTTTTCCGCCAGCTCAACGATTGGAAACGCGGTGGCTGGGACATCGCCATGGTCTTCGGCAACAAGGGCGAGGAAGAACGCTTCGCCGAGCTGGCGGGGAAAGATATGGAGCGCGACCTCGGGTTGATCCCGATCCGTGGCGAGTTATTAGCCGGGTTCACCGCGCCGATTTCCAAGCTCGCGGTGCTGTCTTCATCCGAACTTTTCGGCCGCTACCGGACGCCCGGCACTCAGCGCCGCACGCTGCTAGAAAAGGCTCGCACGGCCCGCGCACGAGCCACCGTCGATGAAATGGAAGAGGGTGATCTCGTGGTCCACTACGAGTATGGCATCGGCCGCTTCAAGGGCATCCAGCAGGGCGACGAAGGCGATGAGTTGGTTCTGGAATACCGCGATGGCTCGTTGTTAGGCGTGCCGCTGGAGCAGGCCCACCTTGTCGGCAAATACGTCGGCCTCGGCGGTAAGACTCCGGAACTCAACAAACTTGGCGGCACCGCTTGGAAGACGGCGCGCAAGGCGGCGGAGAAATCCATTCTCGATTACGCCGCGCAGTTGCTCAAGGTGCAGGCCGAGCGCCAATCTGAGGAGGGATTTGCCCATCCGCCGGACTCCCGATGGATGTGGGAGTTCGAGCGCTCATTTCACTACACCGAGACCACCGACCAGCGCCGGGCGATCGAGGAAACCAAGCTCGACCTCGAGTCCACTCGGCCGATGGACCGCCTGATTTGCGGCGATGTCGGATTTGGGAAAACCGAGGTCGCCATCCGCGGTGCATTCAAGGCGGTGACCAGCGGCAAGCAGGTGGCCATCCTCGTCCCCACCACCGTGCTTGCGGAACAGCATTGGCGGACCTTCCGTGAACGGATGTCGGACTACCCGGTTCGCATCGATTTACTCAACCGCTTCCGCACCGCCGCTGAAGTTAGAGAAACCATTTCAGGGCTGGAAGACGGCTCGGTGGACATCGTCATTGGCACGCATCGGTTAGTTTCAGGCGATGTGCAATTCAAGGATCTGGGCCTCGTGGTGGTGGATGAGGAGCAGCGCTTCGGGGTGGCGCATAAGGAGAAATTTAAGCAAATTTTTCGGCAGGTGGACGTGCTAACACTGTCCGCCACGCCGATTCCACGGACGCTCTACATGGCACTGATGGGCGCGCGAGACATGTCCACCATCGACACCCCGCCGCCGAATCGCGTCCCGGTTTCCACCACCGTCTGTGCCTACGATGAGCGAGTCATCCGCGATGCCATCCGCCGAGAAATGAAGCGCGGTGGGCAGACATTTTTCCTCCATAATCGGGTGAAAACCATCGACATGATGGCCACAAAAATCCGCGAACTCGTCCCCGAGGCCAAGATTCTCATCGGCCACGGGCAGATGGATAAGGACGACCTAGAAGTGGTCATGCACGCCTTCGTCAAGGGCGAGGCCGACGTGCTGTTAGCCACCACCATCATCGAGACCGGCATCGACATCCCGAACGCCAACACCATCCTCATCGACCGTGCCGACCGCTTCGGGCTGGCAGACCTTTATCAACTCCGTGGCCGTGTCGGTCGGGCTGGGGAGAAGGCTTATGCCATCCTACTGTTACCGCGAGATATGATGACTCAGGGCGATGCTCGGAAACGCATCAACGCCATTAAGGAATACACCGCGCTTGGCTCGGGGTTTAAAATTGCGATGAAGGATCTCGAAATCCGCGGCGCGGGAAATTTGCTAGGCACCAAGCAGTCCGGGCACATTTCACAGATCGGCTTCGAGCTTTATTGTCAGCTCCTCCGCCAGTCGGTGGACCGGCTCAAGGGCCGCAAAGACGCCCCACGCGGCGAGACCAGCTTCAAGGCGGACGTCGTTTGCTTGAGCGAAGCAACCTTCGCGAAAGAAGACCCCAAACTCGTGCTTCCGGCATTTTTACCCGCCTCGTGGCTCGAAGAGACCAAGGTCCGCATCACCGCTTATCGCGAGATTTCTGAGGCGGGCACTGAGAAGGCGATCGATGCACTGGAGAAATCTTGGCGCGACCGCTTCGGCCGGATTCCAGAGGCCGCCGCCAGATTGTTGGAAATTACCCGAATTAAGGCGCTCGCCGCTGCGGAAGGGATTTCCTCGGTAGAAATCCAAGGCCAGCGGCTCATGCTTCACCGCAATGGCGACTATATCTTACTGGAAGGCCGCCGGTTTCCCCGCTTGCAATCCGCCAGTCCTCAAGGGAAGCTCTCCGACGCCGCTATTTTGCTCCGAAACTTCTGACCCAATATATGACCTTCATGAATCCGCGTTTCGCTCTGGCCATGGTGATTTCCAGCGCAATTCTCACAGGATCAGGTGCTTCTGCCCAACAAGCGAACCCTCAACCGACGCCTCCGCAGCGCCCATCCGCGCCTTCGGGACCGGTCGAGGTCAATGGGATCGCCGCAAAGGTCAACGGTCGGGTGATCACCAAAAACCAAGTTTCGTTCCTTCTGGCCCCTGTTTACGCCCAACTAGCGACCCAATTTCCCCGCCGTGGCCCACAGTTCGAGGCCAAGATGAACGAGGCGAAAAACGGTATCATTCGCGAATTGATTGATCGCCGAATCATTCTCGATGAGTTCAAGCAACTCGGGGCCACGATCAAGCCTTACGTCGTCGATGACGAAGTGAAACGACAGATCCGAGATCTCTACAACGGTGACGAAACAAAATTCCGCGAGGAGCTAAAACGCAGTCGTCTAACCATGGAAGGATTCCGCGAGATGACCAAAGAGAAGATGGTGGTCCAAGAGATGCGAGCCCAACAGTTTTCCGACGCCCCGCCGCCGCTGCCGAATGAGATCCAGAAGGAATACAACGAGGTTAAGCCGACAATGCGCGACGTAACGAAAGACGTCCTGACGTTTCAGAAAATTTTCATTCCGGCATCCGATTCTCAAAACCCAGTGGCAACTCCCGAGACCCAACTCGCGCTGGCAGAAGACATCGCCAAGCAATTAGAAAAGGGTAAGGATTTCGCCGAACTTGCGAAATCCAGTTCGAAAGATGCGTTTGCAGAGGCAGGCGGGCTTCAAGAAAATGTCCCCCGCACCGATCTATCGCCCGAGTTTGCCGCCATCCTTGTCGAGTCTCCTATCGGGAAAATCGTCGGCCCTCTCTTGGATCGTCAAGGCTTCACCATCGTCAAGCCCGTGAAGATCGAGCTCGGTCCCTCGCCTGCACTCACTGATAAAGTCCGGGCGATGATAGAAGAGCGCGTCCGCCGAAAGAAAACTTCCGCGCAATATGAACGCTGGATCGAAGGCAAACGGAAGCGCGCGATGATCGACATCCGGGAATAGTCCCGAGTCCATCAGCTACCGTTCTCTCATCCTGCATACTGGCAGTTTTCTGTCATCGGAGGGGAGTTTTTACCGTCACTTCGGACATCTACAGGTGTTGATTTCACGAGAAACAATCGATCTGGCGCCACATTTGTTGCCCATTCTACGTTGATCCGGCTTGCCCAAACTCGATGAGCGAGGCATGGAGGTGCGTGATGCGTGATCTAGCAACCCAACCAGCCTGGGAGGAAGTAGATCTGGGGCTACCGCTTCCAGATTCGCCACACGCGTGTTCGGTCTGCCTGCCGACATGGGACTCTGTGGTGGGCTATGAGGAAGGCCGCGAAAAGGTGGTAAAAAAGATGCGGACCGGCTATCCGAGGTTTTTCAAACATCCCGTCGTAGAACGCTTATTTGCAAACGCGAAGGCGGAGGTCGCCAGTGAGCACGAGGACGTGATCGTACTGCCGACGCGAGCTTCCGTGCAGCGAGCTCACCGCTGGGTGGAGCGCCAAGCGGAGACGGCCGTTAGGATTGCCAGTTTTCATGGGCTTCAGGTGCTGGTAGTTCCCAGCAAAGCCAAGGCAACGGCGGAGGCCTACTGGCGATTTGCCGGAGAAGTTGTCAGCAGTCGGCAGGCTCAAGATTTCCTCGACGGTAACCTGCGCGAGGGATCGAAGTCCCATTTGATTGCGCGTTCGCTTTCGAAATTCAACGGAGCAGCGCCTGAAGACACCTTCATTTTCACCAGCGGAATGGCTGCCGTGACCGCCGTATTGAGAGCGCTCCCCGGAATGCACGATGGCAAGAAAACGCTACAGTTAGAATTTCCCTATGTGGACAGTCTAAAGGTTCAAGAGCTTTTCGGACATGGCGTGGTCTATCTGAACGAAGCGACGGGCGAGTCCTTCGACGAGGCTCTCATGCGGATCCGCCAAGGCGAGTTTGCCGGAGTTTTCACCGAAGTTCCAAGTAATCCTCTACTTCGAACGGTCGATCTGCACCGGGTAGCAAAAGCCTGCGAAGATGGGAACACGCCGCTCGTGGTGGATGATTCCGCCGCCGGTCCCCTGAATGTCCATGCGCTGAAATACGCAGACATCGTGACCGGAAGCCTCACTAAATGGATTTCCGGAAACGGCGACGTAATGGCCGGAATGGCTGCCGTGCGCGACGATTCACCCTTCGCCGAAGCACTGCGCGAATCCCTGAGGTCGGATTCGACCGAGAGTTCTCCACTCTACATCGCAGACGCCGAGGTGCTGCTTTCGAATATGAAAGGCTACTCGAAGCGGATGAAAACCGTGAATGCGAACGGCACGGCCCTTGCCACATGGTTGGCGAATCATCCAGCGGTGGGCCGAGTTTGGCATCCATCGCTCATCCAGCGGGAAAATTATGAGAAGATCATGCGTGAGGGTGGCGGCTTCGGCGGGCTTCTATCCTTCGTTCTAAAAAACGAAAAAAAGATGCCGAAGGTTTACGATTCCCTACGCGTAAGCAAGGGGCCAAGCTTCGGTAATTCATTCACGATGGCCTGCCCCTACACCCTACTGGCTCATTACCACGAACTGGAATGGGCGGAAGGATGCGGCGTTTCTGCGAAACTTCTGCGGATTTCCTGTGGACTGGAGCCGATTGAAACGATCATCGCGGCTTTTGAAGAGGCTCTGCTTCACGGTTGACTCATTTGTCGTAATCCAAAACTCGACCGCAAGTTTCTCACGTCTGAGGCGGATTTCCTAGATCCAGAAACCGCCTGCTGCGGCACCGACACCATCGCGCCTACGAATTCTAAGTTGCCCAGGGCAACCTCACTTTGGTACCACTTCGCACTTGTACCCAACGACCGTTTGAATTAAACGGGCCGAATGGCTCGCAAACAGACCCGCAGTGACAA
>JAYUHS010000049.1:0-37363 GCA_043766715.1 Luteolibacter sp. | reverse complement strand
AATACCGCAACATCGGCATCTTCGCCCACGTTGATGCGGGCAAAACCACCACCACCGAACGTATTCTCAAGCTCACCGGCAAGATCCACAAAATCGGCGAAGTGCACGACGGCGCATCCACCATGGACTTCATGGACCAAGAAGCCGAGCGCGGCATCACCATCCAGTCCGCCGCCACCACCTGCTTCTGGAAGGGCTACCAATTCAACGTCATCGACACCCCCGGCCACGTGGACTTCACCATCGAAGTTTACCGCTCACTCAAGGTTCTGGACGGCGGCGTCGGCGTATTCTGCGGCTCCGGCGGGGTCGAGCCTCAATCGGAAACCAACTGGCGCTACGCCAACGATTCGGAAGTCGCCCGAGTCATTTACGTCAATAAACTCGACCGCATCGGCGCCGATTTCTACCGCGTCGTCGCCCAAGTGAAAAAAATCCTCGGCGCGCACCCGCTCGTCATGGTCCTGCCAATCGGAACCGAAAGCGAATTCGTTGGCGTAGTCGATCTTCTCACCATGAAGGCCCACATCTGGGACGAGTCCGGCCAACCGGAAAATTTCAAAATCGAGGAAGTCCCCGCCGACATGGTCGAAAAGGCCAAGGAATATCGCGCCCAGCTCATTGAGACCGCCGTCGAGCAAGACGACGCCATCATGGAGTCCTACCTCGAAGGCAAAGAACCCTCGATCGATGAAATCAAAAAGTGTATCCGCAAGGGCACCATCGACCTTGCGTTTTTCCCAACTTACTGCGGCTCGTCCTTCAAAAATAAAGGCCTCCAGCTCGTCCTCGACGCCGTCGTTGACTACCTTCCTTCACCAACCGACGTCAAACCCCTCCCGGAAGTGGACGCCGAGGGCACGCCGACCGGCAAGTTCGCCGTGATCGATCCCAAAGCCCCATTCCGCGGCCTAGCGTTCAAAATCATGGACGACAAATTCGGCGCACTCACCTTCACCCGCATCTATTCGGGCACCATCAAGAAGGGCGATACCGTGCTGAATTCCTTCACCGGCAAGACCGAGCGCATCAGCCGCATGGTCGAAATGCACGCCGACGACCGCAACGAAGTGGACGTCGCCCAAGCTGGTGACATCGTCGCCATCGTCGGCCTCAAAAACGTCCAGACCGGTCACACCCTTTGCGATGAGAAAAATCCGGCCACGCTCGAGCCGATGGTTTTCCCGGACCCCGTCATTTCCATCGCCGTCGCGCCCAAGGACAAGGCCAACGCTGAAAAGCTCGCCAACGCCATCGGCAAAATGATCCAAGAAGACCCCTCGTTCCGCGTCGAGACCGACGACGAAACCAATGAGATGATCCTCAAGGGCATGGGCGAGCTTCACCTCGACATCAAAATCGACATCCTCAAGCGCACCCACAAGGTCGAGGTCACCGTCGGTGCACCACAAGTCGCTTACCGCGAGACCATCACCAAGATGGTCAACGACAGCTACACCCACAAGAAGCAGTCCGGCGGTTCCGGTCAGTTTGCCAAAATCGACTACACCATTGAGCCAGGCGAGGCCGGCTCCGGTTTCATCTTCGAGTCGAAAGTCACCGGCGGCAGCATCCCGAAAGAGTTCATCCCTGCCGTCGAAAAAGGTTTCAAAACCTGCGTCGATAAGGGGCCACTCGCCGGCTACCCCTGCTTGGACTTCAAGGTCATCCTCAATGAAGGCGGCTTCCACGCCGTGGACTCCAGCAACATTGCCTTCGAAATCGCCGCGAAAGCCGCCTACCGCCAGACCATGGTCAAGTGCGCGCCGCAGATCCTCGAGCCGATGATGAAGCTCGATGTCTTCACTCCGGACGAAAAAGTCGGTGACGTCATCGGCGACCTCAACCGCCGACGCGGCATGATCCAAGGCCAAGAGCCAAGCCCCGGCGGAGTCCGCGTCAAGGCCGAGGCTCCACTCAGCGCCATGTTCGGCTACATCGGCGACCTCCGCACCATGACCTCCGGCCGCGGCCAGTTCTCCATGGAGTTCAGCCACTACGCCCCCTGCCCGCGCAACGTCTCAGACGACGTAATTGCCAAGGCCAAGGCGAAAGAAGAAGCCCTCCGCGCCGCCAAGTAATATCCCACATTCCCAAAAACCCGCCGCCCTTGCAAAGGCCGGCGGGTTTTTTTTGGGCGTCTACGCCTTCAGAATTAGGACGCCATGAAGTACCGTCTCCGCTGCGACTGAACCAACCTCAGTAGTCTCACGACCAGCGTTATGATCTTCAACCGGGGTCGAAACCCTCGTCGGTCTGAGTAATTCCTAGCCATTCCGAGGTTTTGTCACTTCACTTCATGGCAATCCGAAATGCTTTTAAGTCCTAAAGAATTGCAATCCAATCTTGAGCGATTGAGGACCAACATCCTTTCGAAGAGGTGTTGTGAGCCTGTTGCTGCCAGTGATTCAAGCGCACAGCAGGCTGCGGGAGCAATGCCTCTCAGTCACACCACTTCAGAAAAGCGGATGCCCGGAACAATTAAAGTTGGTGCATTACTTTCCCCAGAAATGCGGAGTGAACGCCCACGATCAGTGGATGCTTTACTCAACGGTGGCGACGAAATTTGCTTTTACTTGGGCAGTGCTGCTTTCCCTGGAAATGAGTTTGGATTTCTTTTTTCGAGCACTCTGACTTCCTCCTGCCGAGACAGAGCAAGTGCCACGCCTTTTGATTCGGGTGGTTGCATGAGGCGTTACGACTTACCTCCGGGAACGAATCGGCTCGCTCATGTGCGCTCTCATAAAATGCCAGTTCCGGAATGCCGGGAGTATCTCGGAGATTTGCTAGCATCACATTTCATGAACTCGAATGCATACCTCGCTGGACAGCCATTCACTTGTCCAGTTTGCATGAAGGTCCTTGATGATCCCCACAACATGCCCGACTACGACCTCGGGCTGGTCCGCACGCACGAGGTAAGAATCTCGGGGCGGGTCGATTTAGAGTTCCCGTCGCTCCTCGCCATCTTTGCCCCACAAGGAAATGTGCCTCCATCCCTAGCTACCCTGATCATGTCAGGAGTCGAACTCGTGACCTATGAGGATGACGGCGGCAAGCAAAGAGGTGGGGCTTTACGCCAAATATCCATCGACTACATTCTTGACAAGATTCTGAACTAAGATGTCTGAAATTTTCCAACTGAACGACCTCGAACTCGTCGGCTACCTAGAAGTCCCCATCTTGCAGCCCGCCATGCCTCGTGTGCTCTCAGCGATCTTTGCAATTCGAGATTCCACGAAGATTCTTTTTCCGCCTTACACATTAGGGCTGCAGGAGGTGATGGGTCCAGTCATGTCAACCCGTGACGAGTTCAATGACCTCGTCGCTCGTGAAGAGGTATCCACTTACCATGTCACCCAAGCTCAACCAGATTATGAAATCTGGATCGATGATGAGGGTTGTATTCGTTACGACCCCGGACATGTCGCGAGGAAGCGGCTGGTTGAGATTTTCGAAGCTCGATGCAGGAAAGCTAAAGATGCCTTAGCTTCTGGCTCTTGGGCAGAAGCCCGCGCCCATGCCATCGTCGCATACAGCGCGAACCCCAGAAGTCTGGACGCTCTCGGTTACCGTGCCGCCGCCGAGTATCTCATGGCTTCCCACCGTCCGAGTGACGAGTTAAGTCGGGTGGAACTCGCATTGACGGAAATCATCGCGAAATCACACCTCTCCATTCCGTCGTTCCGATCAGTTTACCGCGAATTGGCAGAGAAGTATCTGCCGCGACCTGCACTCATGGTCGTCACGCCGACTGTGCTTGGCAATAAACTCAAGGGGATCACTAACAAGAAGCCAGCCCCGTCTCGCGAACTCTGCCTAGCATGACTCTCCGTCCTCATATTTTTACGTTCTACTCCTACAAGGGTGGGGTCGGTCGTAGCATGGCCTTGCTCAATGTTGCCTACACGCTTCACAGTCTGGGGCGGCACGTTCTAGTGGTGGACTTGGATCTTGAAGCTCCTGGAGTCAGTGGGTTCCTGCGCCGGAACGAAGAACTAGCACTCGCACCCGCTGACAAACCGGATGTGGTGGACCTACTGAGTGATCTGATGCCTTCCATCCAGTGGGAACTCGGAGTTGATAGCCGACCCAAGCCGCCCTGCTTAGAGACATACCTCCGCTCTGTGCACGAAGATGGGGAGAAATATGCGCCAGCCCAGAATCCCCGTTTTCGCCGCACCCGGCTAGACGTGCTTTGCGCCAGTGATGAGCGCGATTACGCAGATCGTCTCGGCGCTCTGGACCTTGGTAAGCTAACCGGGGAGCAGCTCGAAATTACGGGTAATTTATTGCGCGAGGTCTTCTTCGCCCACCAGTTCCCTTGGAGTTGGGAGTCAAGTGAAGAAGACCAGCCTACCCGTTACGATTACATCCTAATCGACAGCAGAACTGGATTTACCGAGACCAGTGGCCTATGCATCGGCCCGCTTGCCGACCGCCTAGTGATTTTCTGCGGATTGAATGACCAGAACATCCATGGCACTGCTGAATTCCTCAAAGTGGTGGGTCTGACAGCCTCCTCACAAAGCGGCAATTGGGACGATGACGATCCACAAGATCCCAGACATTCCCCGAGCTTGGGTCAGAAACCGACGCTTCTCGTCGCAAGTCCGGTGCCCTTCGGTGAGATGGAGATGAAAGCCGCCCGTTTCGCAGTGATGAAAGACATCCTCGGAACTGCTCCAGACGCCACCATCAGTTATCATCCGCGTCTCTCTGTGTATGAAACGGTTTTCTGCCGGGATGGTGCCGCTGAAAGCATTAATCTGGAATACCATAACATCACCATGCGGTTACTTGCCATGGTAGGAGATCACCCGAATCAATGGGAGAATCGAAATGAACTCTTCGAGCAAAAAGTCAGGCTCGATTTAGCAGCATTAAGGCGAATGGCCTCACTCATGAACGAAGAAAGTCTTGAGAGAATTGCCAGTCCCTATGCCTTTTTAGGATACCGAATGGCCGAGATGGCAAAGCAAGAAACCGGATCTGAAGCCGATGGACTTTTCTCTGACGCTGGGGACCAATACAACGCCGCCCTCATTATCAAGCCGGACTTTCACGAAGTGCTAAACAACTGGGGGAGTGCGTTAGGCGGCCAAGCGGAGCAAAAAACCGGAGCCGAAGCCGACACGCTTTTCACCGCTGCTGGGGAAAAATACCAAGCGGCCCTCGCCATCAAACCGGACAAGCACGAATCACTCCACAACTGGGGAATCGCATTAGCCGCCCAAGCGAAACAAAAGAACGGAGCCGAAGCCGACGCCCTTTTCACCGCTGCCGGGGAAAAATACCAAGCCGCTCTCGCCATCGAGCCGGACAACGATAAATCGCTATTCTATCTAGCATGTCTCCGAGCTCTTAAAGGTGATGTGGAATGTTGTCTCTCCCTGTTAACTCATGCCATGAAGGTGGGAAAGCGGCTGACCCGTGTGACGCTCGATGAGGAGGTTGATTTCAATTCCATTCGCCTTGATCCAGCCTTCGTTGCCTTCCGGAACGCTTTGCCTGTTTGAAAAAGAGGTGGCCCCCCTGCCCGCGCAACGTCTCAGACGACGTCATCGCCAAGGCCAAGGCCAAAGAAGAAGCCCTCCGCGCTGCCAAGTAACGAGAGCGAGGAACTCTGTTCCGCCTCTTCCCAACCCGCCGTCCTGAAAATGGACGGCGGGTTTTTTCCTGCAACGACGGGAATTGATCATTCCGAAAAAGCCCCCATCCAGGTCGCGTCAGAAAAATCCCAGCCGCCGTCCGTCGATCACCCGCTGCCGTCCGCCACCAAGCCCCCGCCATCAGGATGCGGCCAGCCGCCGTCAGTCATTTCCCAAGCGGTGTCAGGAACTTCCCAAGCGGCGTCAGCAAATTCCCAGACGGTGTCAGTCATTTCCCAGACGGCGTCAGAAGGTTCCCAAGCGGTGTCAGAACATTCCCAAGCGGTGTCAGGAAATTCCTTGGCGGCGTCAGGAGCTGCCCTGCTTCCGTCCAGCTCCCACCCACTCCCGTCCACGGCTTCTGATCCAACAGCATACTCATTATGAATGGGTTACGAAGAATTTCTTCCCCTAGACTTAGAAAATTCCCCGCCCCCACCCGCTTTTCGACTCGCCGGATCTCATCCCTCCGACCAGCCTCCACGATCGCTGAAAAACTAGTTTTCAGCCACTCACCCCATTTCCATCCCCACTTTAAAAGACACCACGATCTTGCCTGCCAGCCGCCGGAACACACATCCCGAGCATCCAAGAACAATTTTGTAAAATTTCTCGTAAATCATACACTCCTCTCATGACAGCGACCTTAATCATCGAACCTAATGGGTCCATCTGCCTCCCAAAATCGTTTCTGGAAAAGTTCCACCTTAAGCCAGGTGCCACGCTTCTAGCCGATGTCAGCGACGAGGGCATGGCACTCCGCCCGGAAGACGAAATGGAGTTCCGCGAGGCCAGCCTCGTGGATCGAGATGGCTTCCTCGTCTTCACAGGGACTCAGCCGTTCGACGCCGTCCAAGTCATCATGGCAGCCCGCACAGATCGTGAAGATGATATCTCTTCCCGACGGACACCATGAACGTCTTCGATAGCTCAATTCTGGTTGCCGCTCTATTTGAGTCTGAATTCCACCATGCGGCCTGCAAGGCATTGGTTACCTCGGACAATTTCGGAGTCTGGTCCCACAGTTTCGTGGAGACCTTCAACACCCTCACCAGCGGTAAGATCAAGCCCCGGCCTTCGGCAGCCAATGTCGCCAAAGTCATACGCAGCAGCATTCACCCTCGCGCAACAGTTCTGCAACTACCGGAGGAAATGATGCTCAACGCCTTTGACGAAGCTGAAACACGAGGAGTCCGTGGCGGTGCCATCTTCGACTACCTGCACCTTGTTACCGCCCGACATCACAGGGCGGACCGCTTCTACACACTCAACACTAGCCATTTTGAGAGCTTCTGGCGCAAAGGCGATCCCACCATCGCCCATCCTTGATCGTCACCATCCAAAGGTCCGCCCACCGCTTAAAATCCCGTTAGTAACGAAACGACTTCCACAGTTAGCAAAGAAAAAATCTAATGAAACACATTATCTTACTGATCGCAACGATCCTCGCAGCATCTTTTTCCCAACTATCAGGAGCCGAGGAGAGCCTTCCTACGATTGAATCCACAACAAAATGGATCACGGTGAGGAGTGAATTCTTGCTGAACGGACGAAAGGTGCCGTTTTCGATGAGCATCCGCAAGGACACCATCGTATCGGTTTACGAAGAGGTGCTAGAGCGTCAACGTACGGAAACTGAACAATCTGTGACTCCGGATGATCGCGCCAAGATTCCTGTGGAGATTGTCATTAACACGAAAGAGACCATGGATCGATTTCGAATTAAAGGGCTTACCTCGGCCACAGCGCCCGCCGTGCTAAAAATGATCATGGCGGCGGTTGACACCAAAGAGATTGAGGCCAAAACGCAGAAAGAAAATTAGGCCGAACACGTCGTGCGTGGCGGCGGCATATAACGTCTGCACAGACCAAATATCTCAAGACACACCGCTATGCATCGGTGTCGATGGTGTCCATTGCGTAGAAGGATTAGAGAGTTATCTAACTATTGATTTGTAATGATACTCATCCCGGCGGGATGGAAGCTTGTAGCCGGTGGTTGAGCGCAGCGACACCACCGGTTCCGCGCCCCCCGAAAACCCGCATCCCGGTAGGGATGCCAGCGATCTTCCATCAACACCAAGCTAGCATCCCTCCGGGATGCATTGGGTGAGGTGTTCCGTTTCCGGTGGTGTCGCTTCGCTCAACCACCGGCTACAAGCTCGGATGCCTTCAGCATCAGTAACAAGAGCCCACCCATGAAGTGAGTAGTCAGTACCATTCCAAACGATGAGACGGAGCGGAATGAATCCTTAAAGGCATTACCCCATTGCCCTCAAGTGGTTCGATGATCATCGAAACCGGTGCCAAGTGCAGGAGCAGCTCCTTGACCGATCTAGGCACTGCATCCAAGCGGAGCATCGGAAAGATGAGGGTGGAAGTTGTGAAACCGAGCACAACAAAACGCCAATACTCGTGGGTGAAGAGAAGCGCATTTCACTGGCCGCATCCCGGTAGGGATGCGGAGATTCCCACTCGTTGTGGCGAGACGCCCCAACCACGCTTCTTCACTTTTCTTTAGTTCGGAGACCTTACCAGTGCTGCTGCGACGAAGCCGGCGAAGAGTGGGTGCGGGTGGTTCGGCTTGGACTGGAACTCGGGGTGGAACTGTGCGCCGAGGTAAAATAGGTGGTTCGGTAGCTCGACGATTTCCACCAGACCTTCGTCCGCAGAGACTGAGGAAATGACGAGGCCCGCTTCTAGCAGCCGCTCCTGATAGTCGGAGTTGAACTCGTAGCGGTGGCGGTGGCGCTCATGGATGCGGTCCACATTTCCATAGAGATCCGCAGCCTTGGTGCCGGTGAAGAGGATGGATTCGCAAGAGCCGAGCCGCATGGTGGCTCCCATGTCTTCCACGCCTTTTTGCTCTTCTTGCAAGCAAATGACTGGATGCTTGGTGGCCTTGTCGAACTCGGTGGAATTCGCCTCCTTCAAGCCACAGACGTTTCTCGCAAACTCGATGGTCGCGATCTGCATGCCGAGGCAAATGCCGAAATAGGGGATGTTATTTTCGCGAGCATACTTGGCGGCGAGGATTTTCCCCTCAATGCCGCGATCGCCGAAACCACCGGGGACTAGGATGCCATCGACATCGCCGATGACTGCCTTCGCGCCGTGGTCCTCGATGGCCTCGGCCTCGACGCGGACGATGTGGACCTTGGTGTCGTGGTGGGCACCGGCGTGGATCAGCGATTCGTAAATGGATTTGTACGCATCCTGAAGCTCGATGTATTTTCCGGCGACAGCGATGGTGACCTTGTGCTTCGGATGGATGACGCGCTGGACGAAGCGTTCCCACTCCTCAAGCGCGGGCGACGGGGTGTGGCCGAGACCTAACCGGTCCACCACTAGCCGGTCAATTTTGTCACGGCGGAGGTCGAGTGGGCATTCGTAAATCGTGTGGGCGACGTCGCGGAAGGCCACCACGTTCTTGCGCTCCACGTTACAGAACATCGCGATTTTCTTGCGGTTGTCCTCGTCGAGGTCGGCCTCGGTGCGGCAGATGATGATGTCCGGCTGGATGCCGAGTTCGCGGAGTTTCGCGACGGACTGCTGGGTCGGCTTGGTCTTCACTTCACCGGCGGCCTTGATGTAGGGCAGCAGCGTGACGTGGATGAAGCAGACGTTTTCCTTGCCGACTTCCAGCGCGAACTGGCGCAACGCCTCGATGAAAAGCAGGCCTTCCATGTCGCCCACCGTGCCACCGATTTCGGTGATGAGGACGTTGGTGTTCGGATTATCGGCAGTGACCTTGTGCATCCGCAGCTTGATCTCATCGGTGACGTGCGGGATGAATTGGACGGTTTTCCCGAGAAATTCCCCGCGCCGCTCTTTCTTGATGACCGAGTCGAAAACTTGGCCGGACGTGAGATTATTCATCCGCGAGAGGACGCCGGAGGTGAAGCGCTCGTAGTGGCCGAGGTCGAGGTCCGTCTCTGCGCCGTCATCGAGGACGTAAACTTCCCCATGCTGGAACGGCGACATCGTGCCCGGATCGACGTTGAGATACGGGTCGAATTTCTGCATCAGAGTCGTGAGGCCGCGGTGCTCGAGCAGCGTGCCGATGGACGCTGCGGCGAGTCCCTTGCCGAGTGAGGAGACGACGCCGCCGGTGACAAAAATGTATTTCATGGTGAGTGGTGGCTAGATTTCAGAGTTCAATTTTCAGCGGCGAGGAGACGTTCGATTTCCAATGCCTGCTCCGGCGTGTCAACTCCGGGCGAGGTGTCGGACGTGAGGATGACTTGGATGGTCGCACCGTTTTCGAGGGCGCGGAGCTGTTCGAGAGACTCGGCCTGCTCCAGTGGCGAGGGCGGCCAAGTGATGAAACGCTCGAGGAAACTCCGCTGATAGGCGTAGATTCCCTTGTGGCGCAGGACCGGCAGGCCAGCGACGGGATTGCGGAAAAATGGCAGCGGCGAGCGGGAAAAATAGAGGGCACGACCATCGAGAGCGACGGCGACCTTGACCACATTCGGGTCATGGACGGCGGGGTCTGCGGGATCGAGCGGGTTGGCGGCCGTGGCCATGTCGAGCGTGGGATCTGCGGCCATGGCGGCGGCGAGTTCGTCGATGAGTGCGGGATCGATGAGTGGTTCGTCGCCTTGGATGTTGATGATGTGAGTCGCTTGCGGCACGGCGCGGGCGGCCTCGGCGATGCGATCCGTGCCGGTGGGATGATCCGGCGAGGTCATGGCGACCTTGCCACCGAAGGCGATCACGGCATCACGGATGCGCTCGTCGTCGGTGGCGACGATGATTTCGTCGAGCTTCGAGCATCGCTGACAGCGCTCCCAAACGTGCTGGATCAGCGGTTTCCCGGCGATGAGATGAAGCGGCTTGCCAGGGAAACGAGTCGAGCCCCAGCGGGACGGTAGCACACCGAGGATGTAGATGGGAGCTGAGGAAAGGGACACGCTTGGCAAAGGTTGGGCGAGCGTATTCCACGGATCACGGCGCGGACAAGATTGGTTTCGGAAAAAAAATTCCCCACTGGCGGGTGGAAGACGGCGTCAGCACAAGTCTTGCAATCCCATCGCGTTCGGGTTTGGCTTTGATCGTATCATCCCGCGCTAACCCGGTTTATCCATGCCGCGACTCACTCACGCTCAATACACCCGGCTGCTCGACTTCATCGCGGACTTGCAGCAACCGGTCGAGGGTGCGGGCTTCGGTGCGCGGCTGGTCTCGCTGGTCGGTGAGTTAGTTCCTGGCAGCGTGGTGGCGGTGGACCAGATCCACGAACCGACGGGACAGTATCTGCTGGATCATAATTGCCCGCTCGATGCGGCGGATACGGCACGTTATTTCACACGGCTTCAGCAAGTTTATCAGCAGAACCCCATTTACCCCTACATGCAGGCCGGAGGAAAGGGGCCGGTCGTGCGGCTCTCTGATTTGTGCTCACGCAGCACACTCGAACGCACAGATTTCTATAATGACATTTTCCGTCCGCTCGACCTTCAGCACCAGATAAGTGTCATCATGCCACGCGCTGGATGGATCACTACGCTGACGATCAACCGCGACCGCGATCTGCCGCAATCCACCACGGATCTCCTCCAGCTCGCCTCACGCCACATCAGCCTCGCCCATCGCGCCTCGCAGTTGTTCGGCCCGCTCACTTCCTCCCCGGCGCAGGAAATTCACGCTCTCACCCAGCGCGAACGCGACGTTTTCCACTGGATGCGAGAAGGCAAGCGCAACAGCGAAATCGCCATCATCCTCGGTTGTGCGCCGCGCACCGTGGAGAAGCATGTGGAAAATATCCTCAACAAAACCTCCTCCGAGACTCGCGGCGCCGCGGTGCGGAAACTCGACGGTGGCTGAGGCGCGGAGAAATCCGGCGTCAGCACTCGACCACGTTGACCGCCAATCCGCCGCGGGAGGTTTCTTTGTATTTCGAGTTCATGTCGCGGCCGGTGTCGCGCATGGTGCGGATGACCTTGTCGAGCGAGACGAAGTGCGTGCCGTCGCCAGAAAGTGCGAGCCGCGAGGCGTTGATGGCCTTGACCGCGCCCATCGCGTTGCGCTCGATGCAGGGGATCTGCACCAGCCCGCCGATGGGGTCGCAGGTGAGCCCGAGGTTGTGCTCCATGCCGATTTCTGCGGCATTTTCGACCTGTTTGGGAGTTCCGCCGAGGTATTCGACAAGGCCAGCCGCCGCCATCGAGCAAGCGACGCCGACTTCTCCTTGGCAGCCGGATTCCGCGCCGGAGATGGAGGCGTTCCGCTTGTAAAGCATGCCCACCGCAGCGGCGGTGAGTAGAAAGCGATGCACGCCATCCGGAAATGGCGAGTGGCGGAAGCGCACGGCGTAGTGCAGCACGGCCGGGATGATGCCAGCGGCCCCATTCGTCGGTGCGGTGACGACTCGCCCACCGGCAGCATTTTCTTCGTTGACGGCGAGGGCGTAGAGATTCACCCAGTCGAGAATGGCGAGTGGATCGGCGAGCGAGGCCTCGGAATTCCGCCGGAGATTTTCGAGAATGGATCTCGCACGGCGCTTCACTTTAAGGCCCCCGGGCAGTTCGCCTTCGAACGAGCATCCGCGTGTCACACAGTCTTGCATGGCTTGCCAGATGGCATCGAGGCGGGAGCGAGTGGCGCTCTCCGGGCGGAAGGCGGACTCGTTTTCCAGCATCAGGGAAAAAATGGTGAGTCCGTGATTTTCACAATGACCGATCAACTCAGCAGCACTGGTGAAGGGGTAAATCAGGGCGATTTCGGCAGCGGCCGGGGATTTCATTTCCTCGTCGCTGGCGATGAAACCGCCGCCGAGCGAGTAGATGACTGAGTCTGCGAGGACGGTACCGTTTTCATCCACGGCGGTGAAGTGCATGCCATTCGGGTGGAGCGGCAGCGGCTTGAGGCGCTTGAAGCAGAGGTCGTTTTTCTCGTCGAAGCCGAGGACGCTGCCCCATGGCGTAACTAATTTCCCGCTGCGGATGGTGGCGAGTTTTCCGGCGATGCTATCGATAGCGATGGTTTCTGGCTCTTCACCGAGAAAGCCGAGGAGGATGGCCGCATCCGTGCCGTGGCCCTTGCCGGTGGCGGCGAGCGAGCCGTAGAGATCACACCGGACTCCGGCGACCCGCGGCGCTAGGCCAGAGTCGCGGAGTCCGTGCATGAAATGGCACGCCGCCCGCATCGGCCCGACGGTGTGGGAAGAGGACGGGCCGATGCCGATGGTAAACAGATCAAGCGCGGAAAGGGTCATGGATGGGTGATGCAAGGGAGTCGAGATGGAGGCCAGACGTAAGCTACCGGCTCGCCATCAAGCAGAAATCAGCCCATTTCTTTGACTTCGTGCTGACTAGCGGTTCCGCTTGCGCTGCTCGTCTGAATCCGGCTTCTGGCGGGATTCTTCCTGACGCTTTTGGCGTTGGTTCTCTTCCTGCTGACGTTGGCGGCCTTGTTCTTGCTGGCGCTGGTTTTCTTCTTGTTGTTGGCGGGCCCGTTGCTCCTGACGTTGAGTTTCCTGCTGCTGTTGCTGGCGAGCTTGTTGCTCCTGACGTTGAGCTTCTTGCTGCTGTTGCTGTTGGCGAGCTTGTTGATCCCGACGTTGAGCTTCTTGCTGTTGTTGCTGTTGGCGAGCTTGTTGATCCCGACGTTGCGTTTCTTGGTTTCGTTGTTGAGTTTCCTGCTCTCGGCGCTGCGTTTCTTGGTTCCGTTGGCGAGTTTGCTGCTCCTGACGTTGAGTTTCTTGCTGCTGTTGTTGAGTTTGCTGCTGTTGACGCTGCGTTTCTTGCTGCTGTTGGCGAGCTTGCTGATCCTGACGCTGCGTTTCTTGGTCCTGTTGTTGAGCTTCTTGGTCCCGTTGTTGAGTTTCCTGCGCTTGGCGTTGGTTTTCCTGTTGCTCTTGTCGATTCTGTTCCTGCTGCCTGCGGTTCACCACCCCCTGTTCGGTCTGGCGCTGCACCTCACCACGCCTTGTTTCCTCAAGCTGGCGGCGGCCGTTTTCCTCACGAACCCGATCATTGTCGGGAGGTGCGGGCAGGGTCTCCACTGGCCGCTGAGGGCGGGTTTCATTCGCCCTTGCCCGACCTTGTGCTCGGGCAGGATCGTCAGAGCGAGCGATCTGACCCGGCTCGCGATTCGCTGGAATTTCTGGCTGCGGGCGGTCGGGAGTCGCCAGGACGGCTTGGCCAATCTCGGTGCGGCCACCGGGATCTACCACTCGGCGGTTTTGCTGTAGCTGTTGGCGACGGCTCTGGTCAAATTTTTCAAACCCGCCGAGTTTACCGATCGTTTCCTCGGCCTGGGTGCGGTTGTCCTGACGACTTTGGCGGAAGCGGTTGGTGATTTCATTTCCGAGGCTTTTTTCGCGGTCGATGGTGACGGACTCCATGCGGCCGGCGATGCGACCAGGCTTGAGTCCATCATTCCAATCTGCATTCACATTCGGCGCAGATACGACCATCCGGTCGCCCTTGACGTGGGGTCGCATCCCGGAGCGATCCCGTCCGCCGCCGGGGCGTTGGTCGATTTCGAGGCGATAAAATGGCAGTGGTTTACCGATGCGATCCGAAAGCTGGCGATAGCGTGGACCTCCACAGATGACTTGGCGGTTCTCGATGTGGATGTGGGTGATATTGGTGGTGTGGATGATGAGGGTGCCGTTCCCACTGACAGGCAGGCAGTGGCCGTAGAGCGAACCACCGAAGTTCCGAATTTCTACAAAGCTGAACCACGACGCGCCGATGCCGAACTGGACGTCCACAGTCGAGTCCCATGCATGACCGCGATAGGCAAGCGTCTCGGGAGGAAGCGGGGCCCAGCCGATGTGGGTGTCATTTTCCCGCCAAGAAACCCAGCTCGGAGCCCACTCAGAACCGGGCACCCAGATCCAGCCTCGTCCACGGAGCAGCGCCCAGCGCCCGTAGTGATAGGTCGCCCAGCCAAATGGCTCTTCCGAAACCCAGTTCCAGCCACGGTCGCTACAAACCCAGCGGCCACGGGAATACGGCCTCCAATTCGAATCACGCACCGCCACCGGCTGCCAAACGTAGCCGTAATCCGCCGTCTCGAACCACGAGCCGTGAGAGGAAAGCGAGTCGTAAAACATACCGTAGTCGCCCACTGGCTCGCGTTGTTCCTTCTGCTCGAAGGGCAATGCCTCGCGCCCTGCGAGGTCGCGGTCACGGTCGTTGAGGCTGACTGATTTCTCGTCGAGGTCGTCCTGCTTTTCATTTAAGGCGGACTGAAACTGCTCAAGCTTGCCCTCACGGCGGGCCAGATCTTCCTCGCGGTTGCGGATCGCCGCTTCTTTGTCAGCGGCCGCATCGCTCTGCTGGCGGTCGAGAGCTGCCCGCTCGTCCTCGATTTTTTGCCGCTCACGCTCGATCGCATCGCGCTCCACCGCGAGTTTTTGATCTTGGATTTCTTGCTCGAGCTGCTGCTGCCGTTGCGCGGCTTCGGTGTTTTTCTGCTCCAGCTCGGCGATCTTTTTCGAAAAATCTGGCGCAGGCTTGTCGCAGCCGATGACCGCGAGCAAGGCGATGGCGGCGACGGAGATTGAATAAGGAGTCTTCATGGTTTTAAGGAAATGACGCGGCTTCGACGCAGACTACCGGGGTGACATTCACGAAATTTTAATCAGTGAGTGCCAGTCGCCGCCACTTCAAAAACCACCCGCGGTTGCCCGCTCCTGCCACCGCTCATTTCCCGCCGCACGACCCGCACTTCGAGCAACTGCTCGATCATCCGCAACTCCATCGCAACTGCCCGTGGGTAGTGCTCGAAGATCCGCCGCATCGGGTGATGACATTCCTCCATTCGGAACATCTCAGCATCCCCCTCGCACCGGCTATGGCAGCCGTTTTTCTTCCTCAGCTCTACCAGTTTGGTGGCCTTTTCTAAGAGCGTAGGACACTTCGCGACCAGCGGTTGCCACCGACTTTGTTGTTTTTGAAAATACTGGAATAGAAGCTTATCCGCCGTGTTTTCTCCCAACAGAAGTTTCATCTCATCGAGGAGATCGAGCGTGAAGTCCACCCCCGCTTGTGGGAACAGACACTCCGCCTTTTCGCTTAAACTATAGAAAATTTCCGGTCGTCCCACGGCGGTCCGCGGCACCCGCGAGCGGTCCAAGTAGCCCGCTTTCTTCAGCTCCTCACAGTGTTGCTTCACGGCCATGTAGCTCGCATCCACACGCCGTGCTAGATCACTCACAGGCATCCCGCCTGTCAATTTCAGCTCTTCGATCACCACGCGCCACTGAGGCTTGATCAACTCTTGAAATACCTGAAGGAGCATGGCTGGCTTTCTCGTCCTACGTCTCTTGGCCCGGATTCACCCGCCCGCCTGCCGAGCTCGACTCAGAGCCGGATTTTCACAGGAACCGGGGTGGCCACCCGGATTGGCATTGTCTTAGCAGCCTCCTCGGCCACGCGCTTTAGTAGGGCCAGCAAAGAGGCCGTTAGGAAATATTCTTTCAGCAGCGCCTCACGACGCTGTCCATTGCGATGGGTACGGATGATTTTCATCGTCAGATTTTTAGGTTTCTCAAGAGCGCGACTGCTCTCGAATGGGTTACAACACTTGCGATAATCGCGAAAAATCCCGGGCGCAAATGAAAATCTAAATGGCGAGCTTCGACGTCGTTAAGACACGGCTAAAACCAGAGAAATTTCTCGATTCCCGTGCTCCCTTGTTCTCTACATCTTGGCCTCATGACCGCACGCACCGGCATTCTTCTTGTTGTCTCCGGCCCGTCGGGATCTGGCAAAACCACGCTCTGCCGCAGGTTAGCAGAATCCGGTGAGGTTCATTACTCGATTTCCTGCACGACCCGTCCGCCGCGTCCGGGTGAAGAAAATGGCAAGGACTACCACTTCATCACCCGCGAAGACTTCTCCCATCGCCTCGAAACCGGGGATTTCCTGGAACACGCCGTCGTCCACGGAAACCTCTACGGCTCGCTGAAATCCGAGGTGCTCTCCTATCTCACCGTCGGCACGGATGTCGTCATGGACATCGACGTGCAGGGCGCCGAGCAAGTTCGTAACTGCCCAGATGCTCAAATCCAGCGCGCCTTCACCGACCTTTTCGTCACGCCGCCGAGCGAGGAAGAACTATTCCAACGGCTTTCAGGCCGCGGCACCGACCACGCCGATGTGATCGCCCTGCGCATGCGAAATGCGCTCGAGGAAATGAGCCACTGGCAGCGCTACACCTATCAACTGCGATCCTCGACCCGTGAGGAGGATTATGCGAAATTCCAGTCACTCATCACCGCAGAGCGCCTGCGAGTGTCGAGAATTTCATAAATCCGCATCCGCCGCACATGCCTCGTAACGGCTCCCGGTTCTATCGGAATCCTTGGTCAAACGGCACCGGCCCCATCGCCCAATCATCAGCAAGCACTTTGGAAATTTCAAACTGCCGTGACTCGGCACCCTCGACGCGCCGGATCTCCAAGACCGCGCGAGAAACCCGTTGGTCTCGCGAGGAAATCCAACTCATGGCCGCCTCCTGCGGGGAACCGATTTCACAATAGCCAAACAAACTTTGATCGGTATCGGGCGAGCCCAAGTTATAGCACCTCCAGCGCTGATCATCTCGGAACGGCCCATTATAATAGCTATCCTTCGCGAAATAAATCCGCACCGTACCGGCCGAGGCAGCACCCCCTAACAAATCCGTCCATACAGGAGATGTGCTGCGGGCAAAGGCCTCGAAGTCCACTTTCCACACCCCGTCCGCATCGGGAGTCAGAAGCGCGAGGCGGTTGCGCGGCTTGTCACCGCCTTGGAAAGTAATCATCACTCCGTCTAGCGAAAGACCGTTAGCATCCATATGCCCGAGCCACTGCTTACTCACGAGAGCACCATCGACACGGTCCAGACTTTTCAAAAAATCCACGACCGCTTCCGGCATCGCCGACCCGGTGCGGAAATAAGCAGCCACCTTTCCCTCATCCCGGACGGCCAGCGCCTGACTCACCAACGCAAGAGCTTCTGACTCGGATGGGGATGGAAAATCCGATGCGACCTCCACTTTCTCCTCCACATCTGAGGTCGCTTTGGCAGACGCCTGATCCTCTTTCCTGGTCATTTGAGGGACCAGCCAGAACCCGATGAATAACGCCAGCACCACCAGCGCCATTCCTGCTAGCAGAAACGACCAAATCACGATCACCAGCCTGCGGCCTTCTCTCAGACGACTGTTCCTACCACCCTCGCTTCTCAGTTTCCTACGCCGCTCCCCTTTCGGCAGTCCCGTGCCCGGCATCCGCGCGACCCTCCCGATCGTGGGAGCATCTCCGGTGGCGCGGTTGTTTTTCGCCGCACGAACCGACCGCATGACATCATCTGGCTTCATAACGGATAACGCTAATTCCTGGCAAAAAAATCACCCTCAACGCGGCAGCATCGTCACTCGGAAACGGTCGTATCGGTCGTCCGGCCGGAACAACCACCCCGGCTGGCGATCCAGCGCTTCATAGTCAGTCAGCATGAACTCAGGCAGAAACTGGTTGCTGTTCGGATCATAGGCCTGCTGCCCCGTGTAGTAGCCGCGGAGCCGGTAGTCGGTGTTGTTATCGAACGCGTAACGCTGCCCAAGCGGGCCATTTTCAGCAAGGCGGTCAGGGGCCTGCTTCTTATCCTCGCGGAAAATGACCAGTTTCGCACGGTTCCAAGATTGGCGCGGCTGGCGGACGTAGCCCCAGAACCGGGTTTTTTCGACGAAATACCGGCGACCATAGAAAAAGTCACCCGTCGGCTCCCCAGCGATTTTTGCATTCCTCTCCTCCACCGTCGGCCCACCAAGATTTCCAGTCCCCATCGTGCCACCGCACTGAGTGAGCAGTGCGCACGAAACCGATAGTAAAACCATCCTGAGGGCAGCAATTTCCATGCAAAAGACTAAGGAAGCTCCTCCACCCCCCGCAAGCGCGGAACACTCCGCAAGGGGTGATTCATGGATTTCCCCACTTGGCACGCCGCGAGGATTTACGAATGCTCGACCCATGCCCCGCATCGTCATCACCTTGGGAGATCCCGCCGGCATCGGACCAGAGGTCATCGATCGCGCACTGGCGGCGCTCGATCTTCCACCGCAGTTTGAAATCGAACTACTCGGCGACCGCCACGCAGGAGTCTTGGGGAAACCCGATGCCCGATCCGCCGCCGCCGCACTCGCCGCACTGGATGAGGCCGTGAAGCAGTTAAAAAATGGCACCGCCGACGCCGTAGTGACCGGGCCAGTTTCCAAAGAAGGACTCCAATCGCTCGGCTTCCCCTTCCCCGGCCAGACGGAATATTTCGCGGATGCCTTCGCCGTCGCAGACTACGGCATGTTACTCACCGGCAGCACCTTATGCGTCGGCCTCGCCACGATCCACGAGCCGCTGGCCAAGGTCGCAGCACTCCTGACGGAAGAACGCATCCTCCGCATCGGGCTGCTCACTGCCGATTTCCTCATCCGCCGCGGCATCCGCCAGCCAAGAATCGCCGTAGCAGGACTCAATCCTCATGCCGGGGAAAACGGCGCATTTGGCGACGAGGAAATCCGGATCATCGCCCCCGCCATCCGTCGGCTAAATGCCGCAGGAGTAGCAATTTTTACCGGTCCCGCCGTGCCCGACGCCATTTTCCGGGACGCCGCGCAAGGCAAGTTCGACGCCGTGCTAGCCATGTATCACGACCAAGGCCTGATCCCGCTCAAGCTCTTGGACTTCGACACCGCCGTGAACGTCACTCTCGGCCTGCCCAAGCCAAGAACCAGCCCAGACCACGGCACCGCCTTCTCCATCGCTGGGAAAAACATGGCAAATCCATCCTCCATGGCCGCCGCCATCCGCCTCGCCTGCGAACTCGCGTAAAGCGATCTGGAAGCGAACCGCGAGAACAGCCAATGGCGCACCGAGTCATGCGTTTCTGGCGGTTTTTGCGCTTGTCACCCACCGCGCCATCCCTAGTTTTCCATACATGTTGGATTTAGTTAGTGCCTTGCTAGCCGCCCGCTTCACCGCCCCCCCTTGTCTAGCAAAGCGGGCCACTCGCCCTTTTTAAGGATACCCCTCCATGCAAGAATCTCCCCCTATCCGCCTTTCCCCACTCTCCGCCCCGGCATCCGGCATGCCGTGCAGACTCATCCGCGCTCCGCATCACCATCCGGCACCCCGGTAACCCTCCCGCACCCTCCCCATCCTCATCCGGCGCGCCGGGCAAACTTTTCTCCTCCCCAAAAAACCATCCGGCACCCTGGAGGCCAATTTCCGCCCTCGGAAAAAGTCATCCGGCGCACCGACCAGACTTTTCCCCTCTCCCCACCCACATCCGGCACGCCACACGGACTTTCAGACGCCCCGGAAACCCCTTCTAGCACCACTCTCCTCTCAACATTAAATACTTACAACAAACACACCGCTCCCATGGCTAGTAATGAACTCCCCTACATCCGCGCTAAAGTCTGGTCCCTCGCCACCGATATGATCGACGGCTTTACCGACCACGACCCCGGCATTCTCCAAAACACCCGCGCCAAGCTCCAGACAGATCTCCAGACCGCCAAAGACGCCCAAAGCGCCTTCGCCAAAGCCGGGCAAGACGAAGACGAAGCCCAAGCCACCCGCAACACTGCCAACTCCAACGTCAAAGCCGCCCTCTTCCTCACCAAGCGCCAGCTCGCCGACGTCCCCGGCGCCTTCGACCTCATCTTCCCACCCGGCACCACCGAGATCCCGGACGATGTCGCCCTCCGCCTCTCCCTTTTGGAAAAATCCGCCAACTACCTCCACGACCACCCCGCCCAAGCCATTGAGGCCAAAAACTTCACCGAGCCCAAGCTCCGCGCCGCCCATGCCGCCCTCACCACCACCCGCAGCACCCTTAATGCCGCCGTTTCCGCCCGCGTAAATGCTAAAACCGCCCGCGATGCCGCAGACACCGCCCTCCGCAAACGCCTCAGCGCCCTCACCAAAGAACTCGGTGCCCCCGGCATGTTCGACGCCGATGACGACCGCTGGTATGCCTTCGGCCTCGTCCCACCCGCCGGCATCCTCCGCCCCGGCATCGCCCCGGACGACGTCCTGCTCCGCCAGATCGGCCCCGGCAGCGTCCGTGCCGCCTGGAGCAATACCCCCCGCGCCCACCGCTTCCGCCCCTTCTACCAAGTCATCGGCCGCGATGCCGATTTCCTCCCCCTCCCCGTAGAAGACGACCTTGATCTCCTCCTAGAAAACCTCCCCGCCACCGGCCTCCTGAAGTTCTACGTCATCGCCACCAACCCCGCCGGAGACAGCCCCAAAAGCGCCACCGCAGAAATCACTCTATCCTAACATATCCACTTAAACTCCCCCATCCCATGAACAAACTAGATTTACTCATTACCCTCCTCTTCTCCGCCACGATCCCTATCGCCAGCGCCGCCGCCCCCGCCAATGATAACTTCGCCAATAGCCAAACGATCACGGCTGGTTTGACCACTACCAATATTTCAGAAGGCACTGTAGAAGCCGGCGAATTGGATACAACCATCGGCCGCACCGTTTGGTATAATTACACTGCGCCAACTGACTCCATTGTGACTCTGGATTCGACAGGGACAGGGTTTGAACAACATTTTGTATCGGTTTATATGGGTATTACGATCAACAACCTGATCTATATTGATAGCGGTTACAGCGGTGACTATTCGGCAACTCCATTCAGTTTCTCCTTCAAAGCAAAAGCTGGCTCAACTTACAAAATCTGTGCGGGGCTAAAACGACCTAGTTTTAGTGGAACAGGGAGAGAAGTAAAAATAACTATTCTCACAACATCGTTTGTTCACACGGGTCCTCTCTACTCAAATCAAACGCCCACAGATGGAAACATTACGAATGATCTTTTTGAAAACCGAACGCTACTTTCAGGTAATGCACTGACCGCAATCAATTATATGAATGATTCAACTTCTCAGGCGGCTGAGCCTGATACAAACGTTGGCAAGACCGCATGGTACACCTATACGGCTGCGTCCGATTTAATCGTATCAATCGATACAACAGGGACAGAGTTTCAACGCCATTTCGTGTCGGTTTACATGGGCACTGCAATCAATAATCTCACCGAAGTGACGAGTGGTTATAGTGGAAACTACTCAGCAACACCCTTTAATTTTTCCTTCAAAGCAAAGGCAGGCACCACTTACCAAATTTGTGTTGGGAGCACATTAACTTCTCTGAATACCGGAGCCACCTTGCTCCAACTGACCTTGACCACCCAAAATTTTACCTATCTCGGAACGTTGTTTGGGCCTGCAGTTCCGACCGCGCCCACACCTGCAAATGATAGTTTCTCCACTCCGCAAGTGCTTTCTGGAAACGTTTTGACGGTCATTGGCTCCACCGCGAGTGCCACCATCGAACCAGGTGGAGAAGGCTTTGAGAAAACCCTTTGGTATACTTGGAAGACAAGCAGCAATAAGTTAGTGAGAGTTGACTTCCCCGCAGGCTCAAGTGGCGGATTCGCCGTGCTCACCGGAGACTCAATCCAGACGATCACTGAAGTGGAAAAAACTTTGGATCCGAGTAGGCTGAGCCATAGCTTCAACGCCGTCGCTGGTGTCACATATAGGTTTGTCATTGGGTCAACTTATGCGCCTTTCCAATTTACACTCACAGCGACTGATCCCCCTGCAAATGACGCTCCCTTCGCAAAAATCACCTCCCCCAAAGGCGGTAGAACCGTATCCGTAAAGGGCTTTTACATCACTGGCTATTTCAATGATAACAACGGAATTGCCGCCTTCCAAATCAAGGTCAACGGTAAGCTCGTGCACAACAGACCTTATCCCTACGCTGGCAAGCTTTTCAGCGGGAAAGTAAAGAAAGGCGTCGTGACACTCCAGATCCGCGCGAAGGACACTCTGGGACTTTGGGGGATCTATCAGACGGTCAAGGTGAAAGCGAAGTAACCGAGCTACCGCACAAGATTCCAGATCCCCCTCAAAGATCCACTAAGTCATGACCCCCCTAAGACGATTCCCCCGGGTTTCTTTCCGATTTCTGACGCCAGCCCTATGGGTGACGGTGGTCGCCCTGCTTGGCTTCGGCCAAGCACACGCAGCACCTTTCGTTGCTCGCTGCCAGCTTCGTGGCGTATTCATTCCGGATGGGGCGTTCACGGACAGCGCGGCTCTGACCGTGACCCTAACGGCCACCGACATGACTGGACTCAGCGTCACCACCAGCGGGCGCGTTTACCTCGATACCGATCTCAGCCACGGTCTTCCAGTGACGGGAAGTTGGAAGACTGATGGGTTTCTCGCAGAGGTTCCCGGCCTACTCAGCACGACAGTCTGGCAAAATAATGATGGGAGCACCAATGCCGACGACGTGCCAGTAGTCATCGATGGGGCATTCGATATCCCATTCGAAGCTCCGGCTGGATACTCCCATCTGAGCCTTGAACTCAATCTGAGTGGGCGGCGGGTCCATCAGCATTTTTCAAACTTCAACCCTCCCGCCTCAGCAGCTTCAGGGGATCTCGGGTTGAAGGTGATCTCGGTGATTCCCACGGGTCCGGCAGGTTCTACCACTCATGAACTCATCCCCACTCGGACCCTCGTCACGACGTTCACCACGGATGGATCCTATCAGCCGCGTGCCTCGAATCTGCTGTCCGCTGCCACAGAGATCGCATCGATCGTTCCACTGGGCGGCACCCCCACCACCACTACTGGCTATTCCGCCGCAAGATATGGAAATGGTGCCATCATCCGACTAGAGGCCTACACCTATGACGACTTCACCGTATTCCAAAGCTCGACAACAAATTTTTCTTCAAATTCTAACGAAGCAAACTTCTTCGTCACTGATCTATCACCCAACTTCGTCACTCCGCCCGCCGCAGCCTCGGTGAGGCTGGGTTCTCCACATACGTTCACCATGGTGGCCACAGGGACGGATCTTACCTATCGCTGGTTCAAAGGTGGCACTCTCATCACGGGTGAAGTTAGTAGCAGCTACACTATTCCTTCCGTCCTTCTCGCAGATGAGGGCAGCTACCGCGTGGAAATTTCTAATTCCTTCGGCACCCGGCTAAGCCCCCCTGCTGCACTCACCACCTTCACCGGACCCATCAATGACCACTTCGCGGATGCCATCCCACTACCCGGACTAGCCGGTAACATCACCGCCACTAATCATCTTGCATCCCGTGAGCTAGGCGAACCGTTGGGCGGAGCGACCTATGATCGCTCCGTGTGGTGGAAATGGACCGCGCCTGCGACCGGCACGGTCAGCTGGACTACGGCAGGCAGCGCTTTCGATACAACCCTACAGTTTTACAAAGGATCATCTCTGGAAACTCTCGTCAGGCTTGCCTTTGACGATGACGGAGGCCCGGACCGCTCCAGCGCCATTTCTCTGCCTGTCACCTTAGGCACGACTTATCAGATCCGTGTGGACGGTTATCGCAACGCCAGCGGGGCGATAGCCCTCGGCTGGAACCTCGTCTTGCCACCAGTGGAAATTTCATTCGAAACTTACATTTCAGACGCACCCGAGGGCCAAAGAGGTCCACACGACGATCCAGATCACGATGGAATTAGTAATCTGGTAGAGTATGCACTCAATCTCGATTTTTCCACCAGCGATGTCCAAAACTTGCCCCGACTAAACACAGGGGACGGGTTCCTCCAGCTCTCCTATTTTAAGGCACGCAACAGCGTAACCTACCTCGTCCAAACCACCTCAAATCTAAATGATCCGCTGTCGTGGACAGCAGGCAGCGTGGATCAAGGAGGAGCAGTAGCAAATGGCTCTATGGTGACCGCAACCACTCCAGCAGTCGCCAGCAAACAATTTCTCAGACTGATGATTACACAGCCTTAGGACATCACGAGGACCCTATACCTAGGGCCGCCGTAGCGAAGACATTCGTCTAGGAAACGGTCGCAGGTGTCCGCAGATCGTTGTTGGGTTCATGCGACTGATCTTTTTTTTGACTTGAATCAGCACTGCAACCTTACCCTTGAAGCCTGTTGATTCCCTAACTTCCAGCTACGCCCTGCTACCACCAATTAAACTAAATGGGAATCAGCAAGGGATGCGGAGCCGCTCCTGATCAAAAAAGCCAGAGAGAGTGGCCTGCGATGTGAAAACGGCGGCCAGCCGGTTGACAGGACGGACGGGGCGGGGTTTGCTGCCGCAGTGGCTGCTGGTCGTGTCTAGCGAGTTGGCAAACGATGAAATTTTTCTCGGGAGAACGGATCTTGATCAAGAACAACCAACTATCGCCGCCGGGCCACGTGCGGATCCCTGCCGCCGCGATTAGCTCGCTGTCGATCTTACTCACTGCGGGTCTTGGGATTTTAGGACTCCTCCACCGCGTGAACGAAATGGTCGCGCAACTGGTCACCCAGGGAAAAAGCGCAGTGCCATTCCCTAAGACGTTGCCTGATTGGGCAATCGGGTCAGCGACGGTGGCCTTCGCGTTCGGGATTTCATGGGCGATTCTCAGTGTGCCGGGCGGGTGGCGGCAGGTGCTGTTGTGGATCTCGGCGCTGGTGCTGATCGCAGGTTGGGCTCCGGTGCTCGGTCTAGCAGCCCATGCCCCCGACATCGGCGCGCCATTCATCGCGGTGCTGTGGTCGGGAGTTTGTGCGCTGGTTTACGCGAAGAACCACCGGATGGCGGCGGATGGAATTCCACTAGAGGACCGTCATGAAGCGCGCTGATTTCCCGGAACCGGTCAAGGCCCTCGTCGGCGAGCTCAAGCGCCTGCCCGGCGTCGGTCCGCGCAGCGCGGAACGGATCGCGGTGTGGTTGTTGCAAAACACCAAGGCAAATCCGGTCGCGCTGGCAGAGTCACTATTCGCGGCGAAGGAAACCGTCGTCCCATGTCCGACGTGTGGATTTTTCGCAACCACCGCGGGCTGTGACGTGTGCGATGACCCGACGCGCGACGACCAGCTCCTCTGCGTGGTCGAGCAAGCGACCGACGTCCTGCCGCTCGAGCGTTCCGGCTCATTTCGCGGTCGCTACCATTGTCTGGGAGGGAAACTTTCGCCGCTGGACCGGGTGTCACCGGAAGATTTGCGCATCCCACCGCTGGTCCGGCGGATCGAAGCGGCACCGGAGGAAATCGAGGTCATCCTCGCACTCGGGTCCGATGTGGAAGGTGAGGCCACGGCGAACTACCTAGCAGAGCTGTTGCGCGGGCGAAATTGTAAGCTCACTCGCATCGCGCAAGGGCTACCCGCTGGCGGCGGACTGGAGCATGCGGACGAGCTTACCCTCCTGCGTGCGATGCAAGGCAGACGCAGCATTTGAACCATTTCCCCGCCGACAAATCCGGTTGTCATCCGTTTTTTCAATTGATACACCCAACGGAACCCGTGCAGCTCCCTTCATCGATTCAGAGGTCTTTACCACAGCCATCTTGGTTGCGGGCGGTGTGCACACTCCTGTCGGTGCTCGCCATGACCATGGGACCTGCGGATTCCGCCCCACCCGCCAACGGCGGCTGGGATATCACGAAAATCGAGGGCCGCGAATATGTCTCCGCCGACAACATCAAGCGTTTCTACAATTTCACAAAAATGACCCGCACCGCCGGGTCGCTCGTCTTGGAAAATGCCAAGATCGAGATGAATCTCAAAATCGGTGGCAACGAGTGCCTGATGAACAACGTCAAGTTCGTCCTAAGCGAGCCCATCTCGACCGTCGGAGAAAAAATTTACGTCTCGCGCATCGATCTCGCGAAATTAATCGACCCCGTCCTGCGCCCGAATTTCATCCAAAACGCGGGTGATTTCCGCACGGTAATTCTCGATCCAGGTCACGGCGGAAAAGATCCAGGTACCACCAATTCCTTCGGCACTGAGGCAAGCTACAACGTCAAGGTCGCCGGAATCGTGAAAAAGCAACTTGAGACCAAGGGCTTCAAGGTCGTCATGACTCGGCAAACCGACATCTATCAATCGCTTCAGGAGCGAGTGGACTTCGCTAACTCGGTGCAAGAAAATGCGATCTACGTCAGCATCCACTTTAACTCCAGCTCCGGTAATCGCTCCGCCCGCGGCATCGAAACTTTCACCCTCTCACCGCCCGGTATTTCTCACTACGGCAGTGATTGGAAGGCATCCGACAATCAAACTCGCGCGGGAAACGAGCATGACTCAGCGAACATCGCGCTGGCCACTGCCGTGCACGGCTCAATCCTCCGGCGCTTAGGTAAGGCCACTTTCGACCGCGGCATCAAGCGTGCCCGCTTCAGCGTCCTATCCGGTGTTCGGCACCCAGCCATCTTGCTGGAGGGTGGCTTCATGAGCCATCCCTATGAGGCTCGCCTGATTGAAAATGAAGCCTATCAAAATGCCATCGCGGGTGGCGTTGTCGATGCGATTGCGAAATATCGTTTTGCAGTCGGAGTGAAGCCTGCCGTGCTCGGAACACCATAAAAATTATGCGGTCTAACTTGGTATCCCAAGGATCGCTTCAGTCATCCGCAGAGCTTCAAGATTCGGCCTCACCGCGTGCACTCGGTGGAGCATGACTCCCTTTTCACGAGCACTTGAAGTGATGGCCACTGTCGGCCACTCGCGGGCGGACAGATCGTCACTACCGAGAATTTTCCCGATGAATGACTTCCGGGAAACTCCGAGCAGCAGCGGGCGGCCCGCCACGGAAATTTCACCCAGCGCCCGTAGCAGCGCTAAATGATGATCCACACTTTTCCCAAAGCCAATGCCCGGGTCAAAACACAGCGCCAATGGATCGATCCCGGCAGCCGTAAGCGTCGTGAACCTCTCCTCGAAAAAAAACCGCACTTCCGCCACCACATCTCGGTAGCTTGGCGACTTCTGCATCGTCTGCGGGTTGCCTTGGCGGTGCATGACCACCACGCCGCAGCCGGTTTGCGCGCAAATCCAGGTCATCGCCGGGTCGCCTAGCAGCCCACTCACATCGTTCACAATATCCGCCCCGGCAGCGATCGCAGCCTCCGCGACTGCCGCCTTCGAAGTATCGATGGAAATCAATCCATCCCACTCCTCGCGCAGCGCCGCGATGACTGGCACCGTCCGGGCGATTTCCTCATCCACCGCAACTACTGCGGCACCTGGTCGGGTGGATTCGCCACCAATGTCGATGATTTCCACGCCTTCAGCAATCATCTGCCGAGCATGAGTTATCGCCCTTTCGACTTCGAAATGGTCACCGCCATCAGAGAATGAATCCGGCGTTACATTAAGAATTCCCATCACCTGTGCGCGGTGCGAGAGATCGAGCACAAACCTTCGTGTTTTCCAAATCATCGGTCGAAATTGGCAGCTTGCAGCGTCTGCCTGAGATGCCTAGTTTGTGCTCAATGAACTTACTGGCAACCTGCAAAATCGCCTTAGTGGCTGGGATTTGTTTCTCTCCACTGAGCCGTGCGGACGACTCAAAGATCACCCAAGATCCACCCATTAATCTCAAAGAATTAGAGGTTGTCGGTCGCGCCGACGGGCTTGAGGCCGTCGATGGCCCGAACGTGCGCAAGATGCGGCATGAGGATGGCTCGAATTCAATATTCATCCGTAGCACTGACCAAAAGACGCTGACCAAAAAGACCCATTCGCCCAATGGTCCACTGACGATGACCACCATCTATCGGATGGATGCCAGCGGTAATCCACGCGGATGCAAAATCAGCGATGGTCAGAACCAAGAGCTATTCAAAGTTAGCTACGGATACCATAAAGTCACTGGTTTGCTGGTCGAGGAACTGATGTTTGACTCTCGCGTTAAGCGTATCAACAAGGACACTGGCAAGGAGCAGCCGGTGCAGCGAATTGCCTATCTTTACGATGTCGAAGGCAAGCGCAGTGCGCCTATTGTTTTCAACTTTCTGCCGGGGAAAACCTTCGAACAAGTATTCGGATTGAAATCCTCGGCGCTCGAATCGAATCCGTTTAATGAAGCTGCGCCAACGAAAGGCAAGCGTTGATTCCGATGCTTGCCAAGCAGGTCATCTTCGAAGGCCACGTCCAAGGCGTGGGTTTTCGCTACACCGTCAAGGACCTGTCACGCGGCTTCGATGTTTGCGGCTGGGTGAAAAACTGCGCCGATGGCAGCGTCGAGCTGGCAGTGATGGGTGAGAAGGCCGAGGTGGAATCCTTCATCAAGGAAATTGCCGAGGAGTCGAGCGTCGCCCATCACATCAAGAAAATGACGGTCGTAAAGATTTCCCTGCTAGAAAATTGCGTAGGATTCAGGATCGAACGCTGAAGTCTGCCTAGTTCATTTTACTCGATTGAAATCGTCATCACATCGTCGCCGGTAAGCCGAGTAGTGAAAGAGTCCATCGTGATGCGTATGGCACCCGTTCTGTAAGGATTCACCTCGCGAGTGAACTGGATTTTTTCGCCATTGATCTCCACGGAAGTAGGACCACAGCCGACAGATTTAATTTGATAGATGACTGTGATTGAATGACCTGCTAGGACTAGCTTTGCTTTCATTCCGTCTAATGCCACAGGGATCACGGGATCGAGGATGACCGCTGAAGTTTCCACCCGCAGGCCGAGGAAGGACTGCATGATCAGACGCACACCGATGCCCGCGCCGCTTGAGTAAACTCGCCAGCCACCTTCCAGCGCGACTGTGCCATTTTTGACCCGGTCGTATTCATCGAACGCCTGGTAGCGGTCCTTGAAGGCGGCGTCGGAGCTGGAGTAATAACAGTTTGCCTGTCGCGGTGTGGCGGTGGCAACCAGCTCGCGGATGGCGATGGGATTGAGCTGGCAGAGAGCATGGAAAAATGCCTCCGCATCGCCGAAACGAGCGAGCGCCTCGCCATAGCGGAGATGGGCATGGGAATACATGATGCCAATTTCCCGCCCGAAGAAGCTGGCAGTTTCGGCACGTTGGAAATTCGTTTGTAGGCCACCATGATAGGCCATCGGCCGGTCGAATAGACGTGCTCCGTCGGGACCGAGCAGATGATCGCGGATTAAAGTGAGATGAGCCTTCGCCTGCTCTGGGCTAAACATGTCATTGATGATCGCATGGATCATCGGCAATAGGCTGTAGGACAAGCCCGTCGTGGTATCGCGTGGATGGAGCAGGAAGTCGGTTTTCCCACCTTCTTGGAAATAGGCGAGGCCTGCGAGCACGCCGTCCACCACCAAGACTCGCTGGAACTCTGCTAGGATGCTCGCGGCCATGGACTCGAACTCCGTGGCGCGTTCAAGATTTCCAACAGTTCTGAAGGCTGCAGCAAGTGCGACATGAGTCTGATAGTTCAGCGTCACCGTCCACGAGCTGCACAACTGCTCGCGCATGTCCGGCTTGGCTGGCTGAAGAGAGTCATTCCAATCTCCATGACCATAAGCGGCAAGAGTCGTCCCGGCGATGACTCGGCGATGGATCAGATCCAGCGCACGCTCGACGTGCTGGTGAATGCTTGCCACCTCGGCGGCCTTTGAGTCTGAGTGGAAAAATGGCAGCGACTCGTCCAGAATGCTGGAGTCACCCGTGGCAGTTAGGTACTGGGCGAGGGCGAGCAGCGGCCAATAGACGATGTCGCCATGGGAATCCCCGGGCCGGATGTCGCGCTCGCGGTCGAAAAACATGAACCACTGTGGCCAATCACCATCGGCATTTTGCTGGCGGAAAACTCGGCATAACAGATCACGCATCGGCTCGAATCGACCGAGCGCTAGCAGCAGCTCGACAGGCCCTTGGCAGACATCACGGGTCCCCCAGCCGCCGCCGGAGTATTGCTCCAAGCCGCGCGGTGAGAGGTAGTGGACGAGGGCATTATGGATGAACCACGGGAAAATTTCGCCAGCACGCTCGGCCGCCGGAGCCATTGGACTTACCTGTGGGGCAGTGATTTTTAAACCGCCGGCGATCGTCTCCCAGAATTTCTCGGTGTGCGTGGCAGACTCATCTATCAAGCGGCCACGGATGATGACTCCTGCAGTGACGGCGGGTGAGGTGATGAAGCACAGGAAAGGTTGCTGATGGGAAACGGCATCCGTGAACAGCAGCTCATCGCCACCGATTTGATCCATCTGCGTGCCTTCGCTTGCTTCGACGACGAATCCGCCACTCGGAAAACGACGGCCCACATCACTGTCCGGAATGGCGCGAACGAAAGCAGACGTGCCGTTGATCTCAAACTGCGCTGGGAAGGAAGCGCTGCCGTCATCGCCATTTAGCGCGACGTGGTGAGAAATCAAAAATCTGCTAGGAGGCCCGGCGATGATAGAAATGGCTAAGCGGAGTTCGTGACCATCATCCGGTGCAGAGGATACGACTTCGACCACACCCCCGGCGTGTTTATAAATCCAGCGGCATGAGTCGGGCTTCATTTCAAACGCCGATGGCACGGCTAACAGCTCCCACCTTCCACCGATCTCGATGAAGACACGCTGGCCGTAGCTGCGGAAAAGCCCGAGGTAACTATGGCAGGTCGAGAGGAAGCGATTGATGCTCACATGACCTTGCGTGACCATGGAGTGGAAGACGCCGCCCATCCAAGCGGTGGAAGTGAGAGCGGATTCGTCGGGAGTGAGTGAACCTCCGGTGCGCAGCAGGTGGCCGTGGGGTCGGAGCACTTGAAGCTCCTTTTCCCGAAGGACGACATGGGCTCCGCACCCCGTGAAGAACGACCAGACTCGGGCGTTTTCAATTTCCACATGGCGTCGGTCTGTACCGAAAAAGCAGTCGATTTCTGACTCAACTAATTCCTCTGTGATCACTAAAGGAGCAGAGGAAAAAAGGCTAACGGCTGAATGTTTCCCTAGGATTTTCTCCGGCCATGGCTGGCAGGTCGCTTCAGGCAGCGCGAGTGCTGCCTCGATCCATCCGACGTCGCTAGCAGAGGTCGCGGTGGGTTTGTCCGCTTCGAACCAACAGTAAAATCCGCGTTGGGATTTCTGTCCCGGAGCGAGCGCGATCGGCTCGTCTTGGATCGCGACGAGTGAGTGTTCGTGCTGGAGGCGTTCCGCAGGCAGGCCGGATGTTAGTGCGATGGGTATCTCGCCAGTGCGTGCGGCGAGGCCGTGAAATTGGAGGGCGTCTGTGGACCATGAGACACCTTTTCTAAGAGATCCGATGACGGTCCATGGGCAGCGCCCAGCCATCGGCTGGTTCTGACGTGAGGCAATCGCAGTTCCCGTTAGTGAATGCTCAAGCGGGCTATGATCCACGTATTGACTGACGTAAAACTCGTTGAGCCGGGTGGCGCCGTAGTGGGCGATGGCGATGTCTTGAGTATGGATCAAGTCGCAGGTGACGCTGTCCGGACCGGTGTTTTCCACCTCGACATGCCAGAACCACGCCTTTGCGGACTCCGCGAGGACGAGTCTCACCCGGAAATTAAGGTCGCGCCAAGTTCCGCTGACCAGCAGCCCACGCTCGTCGGTTTGAAAGTGAGCAGTGCTTCCGGGGCCGAGTAGCGGAGTCGTTTCCACCGTTTCCCCGAGACGTCGCAGATAGATGTTAGTGGGACCACCCTCTGCTTCGTTGCCGAGAAACACATTGAGCATGATGTCGCCGCAGTCGATGCGCCTCACCGAGCCATTGGCATTGAGCTCGGCACTCATGCCGGAAGGGCTGGTGGCGCGGAAGGGGAAGCTGGTGGAAGAGGGTGCGGGTGACATCGGGATTTTTGGGTTGGTTCGTTAGCTATGCGATTCAAGCCAGTGTGATCGCCACCGGGCAGTGGTCGGAGCCAGTGATATGTGGCATGATTTCCGCGTCCTTCACCCGAGGCATGAAGGCAGATGAAACGCCGAAATAGTCGATCCTCCAGCCGACGTTGCGCTGACGGGCACCTGCACGGAACGACCACCACGAGTAGGCTTCCGTCTTTTCCGGGTAGAAATGGCGGAAAGTATCGGTGAAGCCCTTTTCTAATAGATTGGTGAAACTAGCGCGTTCCTCGTCGGAAAAACCTGCGGAAAACCGATTATCCTTTGGGCGGGCAATGTCGATTTCCTGATGGGCGACGTTGAGATCACCACAGAAAATGACGGGCTTGGTTTTCGCTAGATTGGCGCAATGAAGCCGGAAGGCGAGATCCCAAGTGAGCCGGTAAGGCAGCCGCCTGAGACCGTCTTGGGAGTTTGGGGTATAGACATTGACCAAGAAAAAATCGGGATATTCGAGAGTGAGGACGCGGCCTTCTTGGTCATGCTCGGCGATGCCAAGTCCCATTTGCACATTGAGCGGCTGCTCACGCGAGAACACGGCAACCCCGGAGTAGCCGGGTTTCTGGGCAGAGTCCCAATAGCCATAAAAGCCGTCCAATTCCGGTGGAAGTGGCACCTGCTCAGGACGGGCCTTGGTTTCCTGAAGGCAGAGAATTGCCGGTTTTTCCGCGGTCACGAAGTCGCCGAAGCCCTTACCCAGCGTGGCGCGGATGCCGTTGACGTTCCAAGAAATGAGTTTCATCGGCGATAGTTTTCACATCGCGCCGACAAGATGCAAACGCCATAGCTCGCACTCACTAAATCAATGGCGCATGGACGAGAAGGACGATCTCGCCCTTGGGCGGGTGACCTTGGAAATACGCCAGTAACTCTGCTGCGGTGCCGCGGTGGTAGGTCTCGAATTTTTTCGTTAGTTCGCGGGCGACACAAGTCTTCGCCGTGGGTTCGATCTCTGCTAGAATCTCAAGGGTGGAAATGATCCTGTGCGGCGACTCGAAGAAAATACCCGTTTCGCCGGATGCCAGTGCGGCGGCGAGTGCACTGCGACGCTTGCCAGATTTCACCGAAAGAAATCCTCCGAAGCGAAAGGCATGGCAGGGAAATCCCGAGCCGATCAGTGCGGTGATCACTGCGGAGGGACCGGGTAAAACCTCGAACGGTGTGCCGGATTCGATGCAAGCCTGCACCAAGCGATAGCCCGGATCCGAAATGCCTGGCATCCCTGCGTCGCTAATAACGGCGATGGTTTCTCCCGCCCTAGCCGCTGCGATGAGGTCGGGAGCACGGCGAGCTTCGTTGTGATCGTGGAGTGAGACGAGCGGCTTTCCGGAAATCCCGTGATGAGCTAACAACTGCCCCGAATGCCGTGTATCCTCACAGGCGATGCGATCCGCACTGCGCAAAATTTCAAGCGCCCGCAGCGTGATATCCGTAAGATTTCCAATCGGAGTCGGGACCAAGATGATGCGGCCAGTGATTTCGGGTGTGGGTTCCATGACTCAGGCGAGATAAATTCCACCATCTAATTTCAGGCGTTCATCGTCGGTGATGAGAACGGGCTTTCCTTGGTGATCTACTCGGACGCAAGTCATGCTACCGAATGCAGCGATTTCATCCGCGGCATTCAGCACTTGGAAATCCCAAGTTATCGATGAAGCGCCGATCCTTGAAATACCGAGTAACACCTCGAACCGATCCCCTAACAGAAATGGCCGCTTGTATTCGCAGCTTACTTTTACCCGCGGCCATCCTCCTGCGTTCCGGTCAAACACAATTACACCCTGCCTTCGCAAGTATTCATGTTCTGCGGCTTCGACGTATTTGAAAACGTTCGGAAAGTGCATCCAGCCACTGGCATCGGTCTCGCCGAATGCGATGATCCCCGTGTAACGATGGAGCGGATTTTCGATAGGTGGAGTCACTCGAATTTGCTGACTAAGACCGACGCATTGTGACCGCCGAAGCCAAAGCTGTTGGAAAGAGCGACCTTGACCGGCACCTCACGGGCGACGTTCGGGACGACATCGAGGTCGCACTCCGGGTCTTGGTCGTCCACATTAATGGTCGGAGGGATGACGCCATCGCGGATCGCCATGATGCTTGCGATCAGTTCCACGCCGCCGGCAGCGCCTAACATGTGGCCAGTCATCGACTTGGTCGAGCTCACCATCAGGCCGTGATTCGCATAGTCACCGAAGGCGAGTTTTATGGCTTTCGTTTCCGCGACATCGCCAAGGCCAGTCGAAGTGGCGTGGGCATTGAGATACTGCACGTCTTCTGGATTTTTTTTCCCATGCTTAAGAGCCATGGCGATGGCATAGGCGGGACCGCTGCCATCGGGTGATGGCGCACTGAGGTGATAGGCATCCGCGCTGACCCCGTAGCCGATGAGTTCGGCATAAATTTTTGCGCCGCGCTTGAGGGCGTGTTCGAGTTCTTCGATGACAACGACGCCCGCGCCTTCACCCATTACGAAGCCGTCGCGGCCCTTGTCAAACGGGCGGGAAGCTCTTTCTGGCTCATCATTGCGAGTGCTGAGTGCCTTCATGTTCGCAAAACCCGAGAGGCCCATCGGCAGTATTGCTGCTTCTGCACCGCCGCAGACGAAGGCGTCTGCATCGCCAAACTTGATGATGCGCCACGCCTCGCCGATATTGTGATTCGAAGTGGCACAGGCAGTGACGATTACCATGTTAGGCCCGAGCAGGCCGAACTCCATGGAAACGATACCGCTTGCGATGTTTGAAATCATCATCGGGATGGTGAAGGGAGAAACCCGCTTCGTGCCCTTCTGCATGTAGGTCGTGTGCTCACGCTCCAAGGTCGAAAGCCCGCCGATGCCGCTGCCGACCATGACACCGAAGCGGCGTGGATCGATCTTCGAGACATCCACGCCAGAATCTTCCATTGCCATTTTCGAGGCCGCGACGGCGAATTGCACGTAGCGGTCCGAGCGGCGGGCATCCTTCGGCATCCCGAAAAAGGGGTCTGCATTGAAGTCCTTAATCTCACCCGCGATTTTGCAATCGAAGGGAGTTGGATCAATAGTGGTGATAGTACTAATGCCGCTACGCCCCTCTTTGAGGCCGTCCCAAGTGGTGGTCAGGTCGTTGCCAAGTGGGGTAATGCAGCCGATTCCGGTGATAACGACGCGTCGTTCGCTCATAATTGTCAAAAAGGTTGGCGCGAGACAGCCAGCGGCGCAAGCTTCATGATGATCCGGTGGATGAGCCTTAGGATGAGCGATTTACTCTCCCTGAGACGAGGTCCCGGTGGGCGAAAGGATGAGGTCGTCGCCGTTGTAAGGAATGCGGTCCGGGCCTGCGGAGCGGAGCGAGAGTTCACGCCACGCCTCTGGATGGATGATCATCGGGGTGCCCCACCGGTCCACTAACAAACCTTGTGGTGAAAACGCCGGATGACCCGTGCGGATGAAAATTTCACGATTGGGATTCTCCCCTCGTAGCGCGGCAGAAAAATCTTCATTTCCGCCGATGGGGAAATGCTGGGCATCCTTGACCAAGGAGAAATATCCCGTTGCGACATGCTGGATTTTTCGAAGATCTTCAATGGGTGACTTCGCGGGATCGCCATAACCCGCGAGCAGTGACTCGGCGGCGGTCGGAACAGTGGATGGCGCGGGCACCTGTAATCTGCTACCTGCTAGAATCTTCGAAGGACGCTGGCGCTGGATGCTGCCAAGCTGATTTGAAACCCAGACCAGCACACCAAGCATGGCGAAAACCATGAGCATTACAACGATGAGAAACATCCGGCGCATGGGTCGTCAGGCGATGAAATTCACCGGTCCCACCGCGCTCGCTGGATTATAGAAATTTCGGATGTTAGGTAGCACGATGTCCATGTCACCCGCAGTCACACCGAACCAGCGCAGCATTTCGCAGAAGTATTCGTCCGCCGAGAGTTTCGGGAAAAGGCGTCCGCCACGGCCGATGTCGTTATCCCCATCGATCACGAGGGAGGGGAAGGTGCCGCGGATCACGCCACCGGTTACGGGAGCTCCCATGACGAGTTGGTTTCCAGCCCATGCGTGATCGGTGCCTTGGCCGTTAGAGCGTAGAGTCCGCCCGAAGTCCGAGCAGGTGAAGGTCACGACGTCTTGGGCAAGCCCAAGGGCTTCGAGGGCGGACTGGAATGCGTAGAGCACGCCATCCAGCGTTTTGAGCATCGCGCTTTGGTTTTTCAGCAGCTCGGCGTGATGATCCCAGCCGCCGTATTCGATGAAGATCGTCTGCCGCTTCAGCTTGAGTGACTCGCGGATGGCGATGGTCTTGATCGCGGCCTTGAACTGAGATGATAGCCAGTGATTCGGAAAACCGGCAGCAGCGATCGCGGTATCGATGTTTAGACTGTTGATCGCCCCGGGATTATCGAAATGGGTTTGAAATTCTGTTCCGCGTTCGATGCTATTTGAGGTAATCCGACTGTGGGTGCGTTGGAAAAGATTCTGATAGTGAGCCTCGACAGGACTGGCCACCGTCGAAAGCAGCGCCTGTTTTTTCGCCTGATGAACGGCGGAAGTTCCATCGCTGCCGGTGAAGGAAAGTGCGCCGCCACTGGTGATGACGAACTGGCCCTCACTCTGGCCAATCTGAAATGCAGAGTTTCCCGAGAGTGAGAAATTCATCGGCATGTAGTAGCCGCCGGTCTGCTCGGTGTTGATGGTGGAGTGGATCACATCCGCCGCCCGTCCGCCCCAGCCGGAGAGGATCTTCATGCCTTGGGGCACGGAGGTTTGCCACTGCTCGATCTGGTCGCGGTGCGAGAATAAGGCTTTCGGGATACCCACCGTGCCATTGAGAAATGCCTGCTTGTTAGGTATCGGTTCGACTAGCGTGCCGATGTTCGCCAGCAGCGACACGCGTTTCTTGTTCACGTTTCCACCCATGCCATTAAACATTTCTGCAAGCCGGGTGCAGGAGGGATGCAGTCCATAATTCCGACCTTGGTTATCGGTGAAATTCAGGGGTAGCAACTGATCCTTGGGGATCGCCAATCCCGAGCGCGATTTCTCGTAATCATCATAAGCGCCGGGCTTGTCGCGAGGGATG
>JAYUHS010000048.1:0-16285 GCA_043766715.1 Luteolibacter sp. | reverse complement strand
TCCCGCTGGTCGCAGAAAAATCCCGTCTTGTGGCCGGCGGAGAAATCCACCTCGTAGCGGGTGCCGTGCTCGCGGATTTTTACCGAGCGGACATTGTCCGACTCCACGCCGCCGCGACTGGGGATGCCTTCGATCCGTGCGAGATCTTGATCCACGCCGACGACGACGCGCCGGGTGTCGAAGCATTCGTGGAGCAGCGGCAGCCATTTCGGCAGGCGCTGCCAAGCGGCGAGATTGGTGATTTCCACGGAAAGCACGTCGCCAAATTTATCCGCCACGATGCCCGGCATGAAGTCGGCGTCGCCGTGGATCGCGCGGTAGCTATCGGTCTCGCCGTCGAGTTTCAGGATTTCGCGGCGTAATTTCGCGGCGCGGCGGATGGCATTTTCAAAAAAAGATTCGTCCTCCAGCTCCTCCAGCGAGTGGCTCACGACCCGCAGCGGCATCCGGGATTTCGGATTCCACAGGCCCCAGCCGAAGGGGGTGCCTTCTTTTCCTAGCACCAGCACGAACGACCCCGGAGTCGCGTCGCGAGAGACCTCGCCGACCATTTTCGGCCAGATCGAGGGGTGAAATGTTTGATATTTAAGTTGGACAGTTGGCACGGCGGCAAGATGGACATCCCGCGTCGGACGTCCAACCCTGATCGTGGAAAAAACCGAATCGGTGAAAGACAGCGGACGTGGAATGGGGTAAACAGTCCCTAATGTCTGAGGGTGAAGAGGAAACGCAGGAAAAATTGGATGATCGTGACGCGATCTTGGTGCGCGGCTATGCCAAAACTCGCAAGAGCTTGATTGCCAGACTCGACAATTGGGAAGACCAGCGGACGTGGGATGAATTTTACCAAACTTACTGGCGGTTGATCTATGCGGTGGCGATCAAGGCCGGGCTGCGGCAGGACGAAGCCTTCGATTGTGTGCAGGAGACGATCCTTTCCATCGCCAAGCAGAGTAAGAAAAAGCTCTACGATCCTGAGCAAGGGTCGTTCAAAACTTGGCTGATGAACATGACCCGCTGGCGCATCAACGACCAATTCCGTAAGCGGAAGAAGGACACGGCGATGATCACTGGCGAGTGGGAAAACGATCGCAAGACGGCAGTGATCGACCGGGTAGAAGATCCCAACGGCGATGTTTTATCCCGGCTCTGGAACGTGGAGTGGAAAAAAAACGTGGCGGACGCGGCACTTTCGCGGGTGAAGGCGCAAGTTTCCCCGAAGCAGTATCAGATTTTCGATTGCTACGTCATCAAGCAGTGGGATGCCAAGCGCGTACAAGATCAGCTCCATGTGAGCATGGCTCAAGTTTATTTGGCGAAGCATCGTGTCGGTGCCGTGCTCAAGCGCGAACTCGCCAAACTCGAAGAAGAAGACGATGCCGATTAAAATCCGCGCGAATCCTGCGATCCCCGACCACGAGGTCCTGCGCAAGATCGGTGGCGGAGCTTACGGCGAGGTGTGGCTGGCGCGTGGGGTGACGGGTGCGCTGCGGGCGGTGAAGGTGGTGTGGCGCGAGGATTTCGAAGACGAGCGGACATTTGAGCGCGAGTTTGAGGGGATTTTAAAATTCGAGCCGATGTCGCGGGACCACCCGGCGTTGGTGAATATCCTCCACGTCGGGAGGAGTCCGGACGGAGTTTCATTTTACTACTATGTGATGGAATTGGGCGACGATGTGACGTCGGGCCAGGACATCAATCCCATCGAATACGAGCCACGGACGCTGCGGGCGGATACTCATCTAGCGGTCGGGGTGCAGTGGGATACGAGTGTCTGCATTGATGTAGGGGTGCGCCTTGCTGAAGCGCTGGACCATTTACACGAACGCGGCCTCGCCCACCGCGATGTGAAACCGTCTAACGTGATTTTCGTCAATGGCCGTGCCAAGCTTGCCGACATCGGACTGGTGGCGGCGCGCGGCCAGCGGACGTTTGTCGGCACTGAGGGCTTCGTGCCGCCGGAAGGTCCAGGCTCGGCCCAAGCGGATGTGTATAGCTTGGGAAAGGTTTTATATGAAATCGCCACGGGCAACGACCGGCTCTCATTCCCGGAGCTGCCAGATGTGATTCCAAGCGGCCTAGAGCGCAAGCGGTGGTTAGAGCTTAACAAGATCATCTGCGACATCTGCGAGCCACGGATTTCTAAACGGAAAATCTCCACCGCGGCCGATCTCGCAGACGCGCTCCGCCGCCTGCAACGCGGGAAACGCCGCCGTCAGAGTGGATTCGCTGTATGGATGACCACGCTGGTGCTCACCGGTTTCGTCGGCTGGGCCACTTGGGAAATGGTGAAGTCCAGCGACTGGGTGAAACGGCTGATGCCGCTGCCATCCGCACAACCGGTCGTGAAACAAGAGGGCATCCTCCGGATCGTGAGTGCGCCCGAAGGAGCTGAGGTGCGGGTAAATGGCAACCTCGTAGGGATGACGAATAGTTACACCAAGACGGTTCTCGTCGGGGATGATTACTCCTTCACGGTGAAAAAAAGTGGCTACCGGCCCGCTACCCTCCAAGGGAAAGTTCCCGCGTCGGTGGTGAATGAGCCACTGGTCCGTCTGGCGCAACTGGAGAATTTCTCACCCCCACTTCCCGGCGAGAAATGGGCTGACCATCTGGGAAATCCCTACCTTCCCGTGGGAGGTAAGCATGAGAGCTCCGGCTTCATCCGCATGGCGGTGTGGAGTCAATTTTCCGAGTCCACCAAGCGCCGCGATGATGCGGTAGAGGCCCTGAGTTTCTCTCAGAACGGCCAGCCGGTGGACATCGTGCTCGCGCCAGAGAAGGAGGTCCGCGCATTTTGTAAGTGGTTCCGCGACGGGGGAGTGAAGGCAGGATTTTTAACCGACGACCATGAGGTGCTTCCTGTATTCGATGGCTCGTTTGAGAATCCCGCCCTCAGCGAGCGAGCGCGGCGCGACGGCTTGAAACCGTTTCGGATTCAGATCCGGCTGATCGATTATGGGCAGATGGACATCATCACCCATCCGCCGGGCGTGGAAGTTTACATGAACCCGATTTCCGATCCCGCCACGCGAGTTTCCGCCGGGACCACCACGGATTCGCTACTCATTCCCAAGGTGAAACCCGGCACTTGGCAGCTCTATCTAGTGCGCGAGGGCTACAAGCCGCTGACCCTCGACGTCGCCGTGGGCGAGGGCGAGACGGTCACGAAGACAGTCACTCTGGAGAAGAGTTTAGGCGTTATTTTCGGTAAGCCATGGGAAAATGGAGTGGGCATGAGGTTCGCGCCGCTCGGGCAGGACCTGATGGTTTCGATCTGGGAAACCCGGGTGCTCGACTATGATTTATTTGTCTCGGAGTCCGGCTACCCGGCGCGGCGGCATCCAGATTTCCCACAAAATCCGGACCACCCGGTCGTGAATGTTTCTCGGGAAGATGCGCAGGCGTTTTGCGAGTGGCTCACGGCAAGGGAGCGGAAGGGCGAGCGCATCGCCGAGACTCACCTCTACCGCCTGCCGACGGATCTCGAATGGAGCGCGATGGCGGGACTCCAAGAGGAAGAGGGAATCAGTCCGGGGTGGCGGGACGCCCGTAAACAGCGGGTGTATCCGTGGGGCATCGTCTGGCCAAGCGAGACGGTGGTGGGAAATTTCGCCGATCGATCCGCTGCTGGCACTCCCGGAGTCGCCATCGATCGCACGATTTCGGGCTACAACGACGGTTTCCCCCGGACCGCTCCAGTCGGGTCATTTCCGGCGAATACCCTCGGAATTTATGACTTGAGCGGGAATGCCCAAGAATGGGTCGAGGATGAGTATTCCAAGCTCGGCAAGAATTTACTCGGAGTCCTGCGTGGCGGGGGGTGGAATACTTATCAGCCGGAAAATCTCGTCACCGGCTCCAGAAATGCCGTGCCGCCGAAGTTCCAAGATGCGATCTACGGCTTCCGCGTGGTGCTAGCAAAAGTCCCGCAGAAATAGGAAAATCCGCACCCGCCATTTTACCCATCACCTCACTTCATCCCATGGTCGAAATTAAACTCTCCTACGAAGGTAATCTGCATTGCAGCGCCATCCACGTCCCATCCGGCAACACGCTTGTTACCGACGCCCCGCTGGATAACAACGGCCTTGGCCAAGCCTTTTCACCCACGGATCTGCTCGCCACCGCGCTGGGTTCCTGCATGGCCACGGTCATCGGCATCCTCGCCAAGCGTAAGGAAATCTCGGTAGAGGGCATGACGGTGACAGTCCGGAAATTCATGGCCGACGACCAACCGCGCCGGGTGAAACGGCTCGAACTGGATCTGGCCCTACCGTTGCCAGCGTCCCACCCGGACCGGGCATTATTGGAAACCGCGGCGCGTGGCTGTCCGGTGCATCACAGCCTTCACCCAGACATCGAGGTGGTGATGAACTGGAACTGGCAAGAAGGCTAAAGGCGCTAGTGGGCCGGAATTTACCGAGTTCCACGGAGTTTTCCGACCAGCCAGATGAGGGCGAGGATCACGGCTACAACCCAAATCAAGTGAAGGGCCACACCGGTGACGGCAAGGGCGACACGGAAAACGACCCACAAGATGAGAAGCAGGACGGCGAGGCTGAGGAGTTTGCTCATGGGCGGGAGCGTCGCCCCATCGGCCGCGAGGAGCAAACAGGATTTTGGTGGCTCGGGCTGAAGGTCCATCTTCCTTTCTTCTTCCGCGTCCCTTGGCAGTTGCGGTCCGGCAGAAGCAGGTGCGGAAATTTGCATTGGCACTTGTCACGTGACAGGAGCAGGTATGGAAATTTGCACTGGCACTTGCTGCGTGACAGGAGCAGGTGTGGAAATTTGCACCGGCACTTGCTGCGTGACAGGAGCAGGTGTGGAAATTTGCACCGGCAGTTGTCGCGCGACGGAAGCGGGTGCGGAAACTTGCACCGGCAGTTGTCGCGCGACGGAAGCTGGTGCGGATTTCTTCCCCCCTCGTCCTCGGTTCCTACCCGCCACCAGACTAGAGATTGAGTTGCGGCGTTTCGAGCAACATGATGGAAATGATTCCCCATTAACACCCAAGCATTGACATGCCAGCCATGAACCCCACAGCCCCCTAGCTGAATGACAACTTTCAGATTCAATTTCAGCCCCTAATCAAATTGTTTCAATGCCCGGCCTGACCCCAAATAAACCATGACCCCAAATAAACCAATTCCGCTCAAGGCCTTGCCAAATCAAGACCTAGGACGCGCCATGCCCAGTCTGTGAGACGGCTGTAAGTAAAATTTAATTTTTCCGCCGCCGCGAAATCATGCAACCAGCAACGCCGCCTGCCACCATCACTAACGCCGATGGCTCGGGAATGGCCGCAAGGCTTGATGAGGATTTTCCGACGACAATGTCACCGTTCAAACCGGTAACTAGGCTAAGATTCAATGCTTTAATCGAGATATGCAAAGCATTTGTAGTGATTCCCGATAGGTCAGTTCCATTACCTGTGGGCAGCTGTTCATTGAGCATGATAGACAAATTAGCGACGATATTACTATCAAGGCCTAGGCCTGCCAGAACAAGTAGTGTATTGGGCGCTGGATTGAGAGGGATGGTGATGTTCACTCCGCTCACGGAGATCATTAGGCCTTCTAGCACTGAGGTGCCGACCGATGTCAACGCACTATATTGACCAGAACTTGTTGATGTTGAGCCAATCGTAGTAGATGTGATATTAAGGAAATCTGGGGTAAAGAGAATCCCTGGGATCAAGGTGATTCCGAGATTATGAGTTGTTGCAGCCCCTATGGTGAGGCCGGTCGTAGCAATACCAGTAACGTTAGAGAACGCGGAAGCTACCAACGCGTTGTTTGTGCCATTTTCAGCCGAAACTCCGCCAATAATTTTCAGCTCGTTAACAGAAAGTACCCCATCTACTTGAGATCCGGGGGCGGACGATGAAATCTGTGCGTGGGCTAGAGGACCTACTGCAAGCGTGACCAATGATAGTGCGGACACAGCAACCTGCAGATCGGTGCCGCTTGCAGTTCCTAGGATGACTGCACCATGAAGTTGTGATGTCAGAAGAAGTGCGCTCGTGGTGATGGTTACGTAGAGCGTGTGTGGCCGGTTTACGAATCGAGATTTCATGATAGTATGGGTGTGGAGGATCCTCGGGGAACCTTTACAGATGTGATCTATCCATCTAATAAATTTATAGCAATAAAATTCTATCAATTTTTAGCAGTAAAACCAATTTTAAATAAATGGCTGAGTTTAAATTTTAAAAATAAAACTTAGAAATCTAATTAGTGACAGAATAAATAAAAGAAATAAATTAGGTTAATTTTAATAATCCATGACTTGACACACATGTCTCTGATTTTGAGCAATAAAGAAAAATTATTCTCATGCGTTAGCGAGACCACCGAGTTTATCATTATCTTATCAAACCATATTTATTCCACAATATGGTGCGTTTACGGCGACTCATCGTTCTCGTTTCTGGTTTTACTGAGCAGTGCACGATTTGTCCTAGGGCACACCGCAAATCCAAGTGTTTAATTTAACCTAAGTATTAATGATGGTTGTTGGGTGAAAGCCCCATCCAGCAAGTCCATTAGTAGCCGTTATTCCCGACTGAAAGATTCTTTCACCGAACGGGCAATGCGACTTGCGCCTCTAATCAGGTGATCGCGTTTGATTCCAACGGAACCAGCGCCGGGGCCCGTGCGACTGGACTTATGTCCGCCACGATCCGGGCGAAGATCGCCGACCTCACCGTAGCTGTTATGGTCGGGCGGGCGTTCAGCCCTTGGTGGTGTTTGGGGGCGGGTTGCCTAGGGCGATGTTCTAGGCTGGGATAGGATGCACCGTTGGCGGCAGGTGGAAGCCGCTCCAGCTTGGGATGATGAAGTCCGGGGTGCAGCCTGCGTGGGTGCCCGGTTCCGCAGAGCCGGTGAAAAGCCCGGTGCGGAAGCCTGCGGCAGCGGCGGGCAGGATGTCGTGGAGTGGGTCATTTCCGATGTAGAGTGTCTCTGCTGGGGAAATGCCGCGGCCAGCGAGGCGCTCGGCGATGATTTCGAACAGCTCAGGCGAGGGCTTGGCGATGCCGTGCTGGTAGGAAAGTAGGGTCAGCTCGGGGGCGAAAAAATCCTTCAAGCCACCGAGTGAGATGAGGGTGTTGCACTGGGCATTCGAGAGGAGGCCGAGCGAAATTCCCGAACGGGCGAGGCGCTGGATGGTGTCTGCCACGCCGGGCATTTGCGTGGCGGGGTGCCACGCGGCTTCGAGTGCTTCCACCAACGGTGCGGTGTCGGTGCCGGGTTCTAACGCGAGAATTTCACGCCAAAGGACGCGCAAGTCGATCTCTGGAAACGCGGCCAACGAAGCGGCGTGATGGCGGAGGACGGCGGCGTGAAGCTCGGTGCTGGGTGACAATGGCGGGACGTGACCGAACTCCCGGAGAATTTCGCGGAGCACCGGATCGGTGAAAGGATCTGGCTTCACTCCGCCAGCCGCAGCGTCGAGGAGGGTGCCGTAAATATCGAAGATGACGGCGCGGAATTTCAACTTAGGCACGGGCGCGGGAAGGGCGGAGAGGAGGAAATGGAAGGACTCCGGCGTGAGATGGGCGGAGAGAATTTCCCGGGCGGCGAGGTGGCGGATGGGGCCGTGGGGCTGGCGGGTGAGATGGGAATAAAGTGCGGTGATTTTTTCCTGATAAACTTGGGGCGAATAGGCGGCGAGCTGCTTGGGGGTAGCGGAGGGGGTGCGGCGGGCGATGGCGGTGGCAAGCCAAGTTTCTAGCGGCTCAGTGCGGTCGCCTTGCTGGACGAGAGGGATCTGGCGGTTCGCGGTTTCGGCGAGGTGCTCGATGACGCCTTGCTGCAGCGGCTCTGGAAGATTTCCGAAATCTAGCCACTCGTCATGAAGCAGTGCGGCGAGGGTGTTGGCGGTGGTTTCCAGCGTAAGTGGGACTCGGTAGGCGCGGAAATTTCGCTCGAGGTCCGTGAGCAGATGATCGCGGAGGATCGGGAGGTCGATCCAGTCGATGGGGATTAAAATACGGTCGTAAAGGTCTCCGGCACGGATGCCATGGCGGGCGTGCTCTGCGGTGAGGTGGGGGAGATTTCTGCCGAGCAATGGCCGTCCATAGGCAGCGGCTTCGAGCAATGGCAGGCCGAATCCCTCGCTCACGGAAGTCGTGACGAAGTGGCTGCTGTGCGCGAGCCACGACTCGAAATCCGGCGAAGCTCCGGCGGCAGGCGAATAGTGATCCACGACGTCGAACTCGATGGGTAGCCGGTGTTTTCTCGCGAATTTCTGCCAAGTGTCATGCACCGGCAGGGCCTCAGGATTCAGCGGTGCCCGGCTAACGGCGAAAAGACTGCCCGCCGGGGCCAAGGCGGATAGAAGCACGAGCTCGCCGAGATTCTTGCGGCGGATGCCACGGATGGGGGCAAATAGAAGGGGGCTGGTCGCGAGATTCGGTGATGTGGAGGGAAGGGGAATCGGGTTGGGAAGCAGGACGGCATTTTCCGGTGGGAGGCCGGCGGTGGTGAAAATTTCGAGATCTCGTGAGTTGAGAAACGCATAACAGATGCGCGGGGCGAATGGATAGATTTCTGGCTGATCTGCGATCCTCCGGTAATTCGTGGGTCTGCCGTGCTCGGCGAGGTCGTGGAGTTGTAGGATGATGCGCTCGCCCGCATTGGCTAGGCGCGAGATTACCGCCGGTAGCAGGCGATTTTTCCCCAGCGAGTGGTTGTGAAAATGCCAGATGTCGGGAGGTGCGCCGAGGGCTTGGGTGGCGGCGGTGAGGATATTTTCTAGGAGTTTTTCCGCCGTGAGTTCACCGGTAGTGGTGAGATAGCCGAGTCCCGCGACGTTCGCTTCTGTGAGGACGACGTGGCGGATGCCTTCAGCATCGAGGGCGATGGAAGTGGCCTCGATGACCCGGGTGACGCCACCGGGATGAAGGTGATAGTGGACGATGGCGACACGCATCCCCGGCGTTTTTGCCTGAGCGTCGTCCATCTAGCTGGCCTTCCAGTCGCCGATGGGCTTGATGAAATGGAAGCCCCAAATCTCGAACCCGAGCCGGTGATAGAGCCGGTGGGATGGATGGTTCGCGGTGTAGCTATCCAGCACGACAACCTTGCAGTCTCGGTCATGAGCCAGTGCCTCTAGGTGGCGGATGAGCTGGCCGCCGATGCCAGCGGAGCGTTGCGCGGGATCCACGACGAGGTTATCGATTTCTAAATAGCGGCCGCACCAGATTTTCGTGCCGATCCATGCGCCCGCCACGCCAGCGAGTTTGCCATCGGCGAAGGCGCCGAAGAGCTGGTAGTGAGAGTGCTCGGTGAGAATGATGTCGAGCCGAGTCGCGATGATTTCGGCGGGAGTCTCTGGATTGAGCTGGGTGAGCAGGCTGGCAGCGGTGGTCAAATCACCGACAGTTAAGGGGCGGATGGCGAGGGTTTCCATGGATTTGCTAGACGAGAGTTAGCCTGCGGGCTTGATGGCGATGAGCAGCGCGTTTTCCCCATGGAGGTATTTTTTCGCGAGGGCGTTGATCTCGGTGAGGGTGATCGAGTGGTAATCCGCGTCGCGCCCACGGGCGAGGTCGAGGCGCTTGGGATCGGACTGGGATTGGCTCATGACGCTGCCGAGCCAGTAGCTGTTGTCGCGGAGGGATTTATCGAGCTGACCGAGTGTGGGCTTGAGTGCGCGGTCGAGTTCATCGGCAGTGGCTCCGTTCTTGGCGAGTTGGTCGGCGAGGTCGCGCATGGTTTTGAGCAGGAGAACCAGGTCCGCGGGCTTGCCGATGCTTTGGGCGATGACGTAGCCGATGCCGTCAAAAGCGTCCGAACCGCTGGCTCCGGCGTCTGGACTGTAGGAGGCACCGAGTTTTTCACGGATTTCCTCGCGAATCCGGTCGCTGTAAATATCTCCGAGGACGTTGAGTCTGCGGAATTCACGCTGATTTCCCCGGAGAGCTGCTGTTTTCCAGAGGATGGTGGAGATGCCTTGGGGGATCTTGGAATCGTAGGTGAAAGTCTTGGAGGCGGGAGCGTTAGGAAACTGGATTTTCCGTGCTTCTGGCAGCGGTGGCGCGGTGGCGGCGCGAGCGGGAAGTGCCCCGAAGGTGGCGAGCAGATCGGGTAGAATTTTCTCGATTTCGAAATCTCCGACGATGCTCAGTTCGAGATAGCCCTTGGCGAGTTCGGGGGTGAGCCACTTCTTCGCATCGGCCAGAGTGTAGCTCGAAATTTTTTCTGGCGTGGCGAGGGCGAAGCGCGAGTCGTCGCCGTGGAGCCATGCTTGCATTTCCTGCTGGGGACCGGCGGGAGTGTGCTTGAGCTGCTGGAACATCATCGGGACGGCTTTTTGAAATTGCCAGAGAGCCTCTTCACGGTAGCCGGGATCGGTAAGTGAAGCGCACATGAGCTGGACTTCGGTGGTGAAATCCGTCGCGGTGGTCGTGCCGCTGAACGTGAAGGCGTCCTCGCCGATGACGAGTGAAGTTCCGACATTCTTACCTGCTAGGATCTGTTGGAGATCATCGTTCGAGTGCTTACCAAGGCCGCCACCTTCGAAAACGGCAGTGGCGAAATCATCAAGCATCGGCATGTCCTTGGGCTGGGTGAGCTTGCCCGAGCCGACGCGGGCGAGGAGGCGGACCTTGCCTTTTTCGAAGTCGGTCGGCTTGAGGTTGATGCGCACTTGATTCGATAAAACGAGCTGGGTGATGGCCATGTCCTTGACCTCCTTGCGGCTGGTGACCGTGCCGGGTTTACCGAAATTTGTATAACCGAACGCTTCGTTCACTCGAGCTACTGGAGGCTCCACCGGCTTGCCACGGGATTCTTCAAACAAGGTGGCGAGGTCCTTTTCCGCACCTGCGGGCTTTTCCTTGGTGGTGAGAACGAGGTGGTATCCGGCGGTTTCCCAAAATTTCTTGAACGCGTCGTGGCAGGCGGCGAGATCCATCGCCGCAAGTGCATCCTTGGCGAATCTGAGGTCGTCTGCGGGATCGGAAAAAACCGTGCCGTCGTTGATTGCCTTGGCGAGTCCGGTGGCGATGCCCTCGGACTTGCGGGTGGCTTTCTGACTCACCTGCTGCTCGTAGGCGTTGAGAAGATTGGATTTCGCTTCGGCGAGTTCGGCATCCGTAAATCCATATTGCAGAGCTCGCTGGAATTCTTGCTGTAATATCGGCACGGCTTCCTGCCAGCGGTCGTCCGCTGCGGTGATGTCGAGCGAGCCGAGCTCGAGGTAGTTAAATAGGCTGGTTTTTGAAATAGACCCGGCGGCGATGGCGGATCCTTCGATTTTTGCGAGCCGCTCGAACCGGCGGTCGATGATCGAGTGGGCGATGTCGAGTTTCATTTCATCGGCACGGGAAGCGGCGGTGTCTGGCGTCACAGAATAAGGCCGCACCAGCATCAACGAGACGTCGGTCGAGGCGACTTCCTTGTCGGCGAAAACGGCCGTCTCGATGCCCTCGGGCTGCTTGATCGGCCCCAAGTCAGGGTTTTTTCCGGGCTGCGGCGGATTGGTCATCGAGGAAAAGGTCTGCGTGATCTTGGCCTGCATTTCCTTGGGATCGATGTCGCCGACGACGATGAACGTCATGCGCTGCGGGGTGTAGAATCGACCATAGAGGTCGGTGAATCGCTCACGTGGGGCGTTTTTAATCACTTCTTCGGTGCCGATTGGGAATCGTTTCGCGAGGAGTGAGCCTGGCAGGAGTTGTGAAAACTGCTGTTCCATCAGGCGGCTACTCACGGAGTCGCGGCTGACTTTTTCCGAGAGAATCACACCGCGTTCCTTGTCGATTTCCTCGCGGGAAAGCAGGGCACCATCGCCGAAATCTCGCATCACGGTGAATCCAAGTTTCGTCGTTTCGTCGCTGAGGTCCGGTAGATCGAGCATGTAAACGGTCTCGTCGAAGGACGTGTAAGCATTTGCATGGGCACCGAAGGCAATCCCGAGACGCTGCATTTTTGGGATCAAGTCTTGCGCCGAATAGTTCTTGGAACCGTTGAATACCATGTGCTCAAGGAAATGGGAAAGTCCCTGCTGGTCGTCATTTTCCATCAGTGAGCCGGAAGCGATGTGGAGCCGCAGTGACACTCGCTTCGGTGGCTCAGTGTTAGGATAAACGATGTAGCGGAAGCCGTTTTCCAGCGTGCCGAAGGTCGCATTCTTGTCTGGGGTGATGTCGGATACTGCTTGCGGCCAAGGCAGGGGAGTCACCTTCACGGGTGCGGCCTCGGCGACGGGCGCAGTCGGCAGGGGTGCTGGAATTTCGCGCTCTGGCTCCGTCTGGACCACCGGTGGCGGGTCCGTCAGAATTGGTTTTTTCGGGCGGAGTGAGAGGAAAGTCGCGGTGGCGGCGAGGAAAAGGACGAGAACAAGCGGAGTGGCCTTCTGCATGGCGCAAACGTGATTGACCGCGACAGGGTTTGGCAACGCCGAAAACCAAGCGCCCGTGGCAGCGCCAATGCAATCGCACAAACTTTCCGAAAACGGGGTTGCAATCCACCCGCAGACATGGTGCTTTTTCCGCCCGAGTTCGAAGCTCGGGAATGTCATTCGCTCGGATGGCGGAATTGGTAGACGCGCTAGATTCAGGTTCTAGTAGGAGCAATCCTGTGGAGGTTCGATTCCTCTTTCGAGCACTCTTTCTCAAAGTTTGTAACAGAGAACAGAAGAGAAATTTCCCAATCCGTGAGAATCGGAATGTGCCCCAGAGACTCGATTTCGGCGGCGATCATTTCGGAAACGGATAACCTTTCCGTAAAATCCAGCTGCTTTTACCATTGCCGTTGACCCGCTTGTCTGAGCTGACGAGTGTTTCGCCATGTTTATCGATCACATTCGCATTTTCGGAAAAGCCGGTGACGGCGGAAATGGCGTGGTTTCTTGGAAAAGGGAAAAATTCGTCCCGCGCGGTGGGCCGGACGGTGGCGACGGCGGTGCGGGCGGCGACATCATTTTGGTGGTGGATAACTCGGTCGATAATCTCCGCGCTTATCACTACGATCCCAAGCTCGTCGCCGAGGATGGCAAGAGTGGGGCGGGCGGTCGCAAGACGGGTAAGGGTGGCAAGCAAGTCATCGGAAAGGTGCCACCCGGAACCGTCGTTTTTCGCAGCAACGCCGTGACCGTGCAGGAAGCCGTCGAGTTTGAACGCAGCGAGGAAGGCATCGACCTCGAACCCATCGCCGACCTTACCGAGATCGGCCAAGAATTCGTCCTGTGCAAAGGCGGCTCACCCGGCAAGGGCAATTGGAATTTCAAAACTGCCACGAACCGCACCCCGGTCGAGCACACGCTCGGCACTCCGGGTGAGGTCTCGGTGTTCTATCTTGAGCTCCGCCGCATCGCGGATGCTGGGCTCGTCGGATTTCCTAACGCCGGGAAATCCACGCTGCTCGGTAAACTTTCGCACGCCAAGCCGAAGGTCGCTTCCTATCCGTTTACTACGCTTCAGCCGGTCGTCGGGGTCGTGGAGTTTCCAAGTTTCCGCCGCTGCACCGTCGCCGACATCCCCGGCCTGATCGAGGGTGCCCACGAGAATCGCGGCCTCGGCCACGAGTTTCTCCGCCACATCACCCGCTGCCGGGTCCTGCTTTTCGTCATCGACATGGCGGGCAGCGAAGGCCGCGACCCGATTTCTGATCTCGAAATCCTGCGCCGCGAAATCAAGGAATACGACGACGAACTCGCCCGCTTCCCTTGGAAGATTATCGCGAACAAGATGGATCTGGAAGGGGCGGAAGCGAACCTCGAAATCTTCCGCGCGCGTTTCCCGAAGATCGATATCATCCCGATTTCCGCCGAGTGTGAGATCGGCCTCGATGATCTCCGGCAAGCGCTCGACAACGAAATCGCCCACCGTCCGGATCGGTAAGTCTCGTCATGCAAGGGGATTCGCAGCTCGTCTTTATCTACGGCACGCTCCGGCGCGGTGGGTCGAATGATTTCCGCATGGCGGGTGCGGAGTTTATCAGCCGCGGCACCATCACCGGGCGGATGTATCGCATTGATTGGTATCCCGGCCTCGTCCTCGATGATGCGGGTGGCGAAATCCAAGGCGAAGTCTATGCCGTGGGACCTGAATTGCTCTCCGCGCTGGATGTCTTCGAAGGTCTATCTGCCGGAGAAATGCAGGGTAGCGAATACCGCCGCGTCCAGACCACCGTGGTCCAACAGAATAGCTGCGTGCTCACGGCGTGGGTTTGGGAATGGCTCGGCATCACCGAGGAATCCCAGCGCATTTCCGCCGGTGATTGGCTCAAATCTGAATAATTCCCCCCAATGCGACACCGTGCTCAGATGGATCCGGTGGAGTGGGCCAAGCGGATCAACCGCACATGGATCGTCCGCCATCACCTCAACCATCAGGCGGAAGCGTGGCTCGACTATTTGGTAGATTTCCCTAACGGTCGCCTCGTTCGTTCCTGTGAAATCGCCCGCGCCATGTGCGAACTCCGAGACCCGCTCCACGATCCGAAACCATGGTTCTACGCCGGTCTCTTTCACCTCGCCACTGCCAGCGAGGCCCGGCGCTTTCTCGACACCCATCGCATCACCAAGGCCACCGTGCCTGCCATGGTAGATGATGAAAGTGTGCAACTCTGGATCGACCGCATCAGCCCCGAGACTCGCGAGCTGCTAGGGCGGCTGCGACAATCGTTAGTTCGGGCCACCACTGCTGATCGATAGCTCGTCAGATCGATTTCAAGCGGTCCTCTAGCCATTCTTGGCAAGCAGTGTCCGCCTGAGCTTCTTCGCATGGCACGAGGCTGTAGAGACCGCGATTCTCCACTGACTCAGTCAAAAGGATGGGTGATCACGTCCACTGAATCCCATGAAAGGCGTTGAAAAATCGCCCAGCTCGACAAGCCAGAGAGCCACCCTCATCGTCTCAGCGAACGATGAAGAATCCCGCACCCCAACCATCTGTGCCGAAATGGGCGGCCGAAAATATGGCTAAACTTGGAACCGCAGGCGACTACCTGTTAGCCGAGATTTTCAGAGTCCCCATTGCGGAAGTTCGAGCCCAGCGCGAAGCCCGTGGTATTCCCTAGTATGATGGGAGGCTCGGCCACCAGCATGAATGGACTCCCGAAGATTTAGAGCTGCTAGGGACCATGACGGATGCGGCAGTCGCTGCGCAGCTCAACACAAGTTTTCTCCAAGTCGAGGCGAAGCGTAATCAACTCGAAATCCCTGCCTATGCGCTCCGCGTGCAACTGCACGACTGGCTACCGGAGGACGAAGCGCTGTTAGGAGTGAAAATTGATTCCGAACTCGCCGCCCTGCTGGGCGTCGCCACCGCAACCGTCGCCGCCCGGAGATCGGCTCTGGGTATTCCACGACAGTGGAAAAGCGGTTCGACTAAAGGAGGACATATCATGCGTAAGCCCGAAGAGATCTGGACCCCCGAGGCCATCGCTAGACTGGGCAAGATTTCTGACGGGCAACTGGCCGCCATCCTCAAAATTCATTCATCCGCAGTCCGTGCCTGACGCGAGGCGCTCGGGGTGCCAAGATGGACCCTCACCCATCCCTTCACCCGCAGCTGGACCGCCGAAGAATTGGCGCTCATTGGCACCATGAGCGATACTGACGTAGCCAAGAAACTCGGCATCAGTCGGGCACCAGTGGCCGTGCGGCGCAATAACATGGGTATTTCCCGATACGTTCCGGAAAAAAAGCAATGGATTTGGCTCCCGGAGCAAGACGCACTACTCGGCATCAAAACCGACTCGCAGGTTGCCGCCCAGCTTGGCATCGGTCGTCGCATCGTGGCGCTACGAAGAAACCAGCTAGGCATTCCACGGCAGAATACGAAAGGCAAGGTCTCGCCTCCCTGACTCTGCACTAGGTGCGTTACTTTTTGACAATTCAAGATACCAATAAACCGGGGCGATAGAAATTTTGAGTTTCTAATGGATCTCAAAGCCTCTCCTCGTTGGGGAAATCATTTCTAGCAGCAAAGAAAAAGAGACCGCGAATCTGGCGAATCGAGCGAATCTTTTGAGAAGAAGAGGAGGATCATGGGACGAGATTTCAATCATCCAAATTGACTGTGGAGCGGAACCATCAGAATCAAGCAACTCACTCAAATTGTTTCAATGCTCGGCCTGGTATCAAAGATGTGACCCCAAAGATGGGTCAAACGCCTTCGGGCTTAACACGTTTCAATCCGCGCCCCCCGTGAAGGGGGCGACTCAGCACCGAGTTTACCATGCCTCGACCGATGACGTTTCAATCCGCGCCCCCCGTGAAGGGGGCGACCACAGCTCCGGCACAGCCACCACGGCAGGGACAGGTTTCA
>JAYUHS010000047.1:0-6168 GCA_043766715.1 Luteolibacter sp. | reverse complement strand
GATCACTCTTGGCACCGCCTCAGCCAAGGCCCGCCGAGGATCGCTGACAATCAGTGCTTTAAATTCAGCACGACGCACCTCAGCCAGAGCAATTCCCTCTTGAGTCAGCGCCGCACGCTGTGCCGAGTTCGCCTGTAACCAGCGCTTTGACCATAGTTGAAACGCTTCGATTTTTGTAAAATCTGGCAAGGCGATTCGGCTCGCAACATTTGGAAACTTGGAAGTCGCTGGCACCACCGCAGCGGTCTCTTGCCTAACGGCATCCGCCGGGATTTGCGCCGCTGCCGCTGCAGGTCGCGGTTTTGCACGCGGCGGCTGAACTTCCGCCATCGGATGGGTTTGATCAGGCGGAAACTTTTTCCAAAAAATGCCAATCGCGACCAGTCCGATTAGGCCGAGGATTTGAAAAATATTGAACCGACGGGACTGCTTGGGTTTAAGAGTCATTTTGAATATATTCCCACCTATTTCAAATTCATTATTGTTGCAAACTCTTTTTATAAACTTAATAAGTTGAGTACTTAACTATTGATTAAAAACTTAGGAGGCTCTGCCTCCCATCGCCGCCAGCAAGACTCCCGCAGCTTGGCTTTGACCGCTGGCGGATTTCGGTCTATTTGACTGTTTTTCACATGAAGGAGCAAATCGAAGCCATCCAAACTGAAGCGCTTGCGCAAATTTCCGCCGCCAGCGACGAGCGCGCACTTGACGACGCCCGCGTCGCCGTACTCGGCAAAAAAAGCACGCTCACGCTTGTCGCCGCCGGCATCAAGGACGTGCCGAAGGAGGACAAGGCCGCTGTCGGCCAGCTTCTCAACGCCGCCCGCAGCGCGATCACCGCCGCGCTGGAGGAGAAGCAAATCGCCCTCCGGGAAATCGCCGACCGCGCCGCACTCGCGGGCATCGACGTCACTTTGCCGGCCCGCCAAGTTTCCGTCGGCTCGCTGCATCCGCTCACTTTAATCCGGGACGAAGCGATTCGGATCCTCCGCCGGATGGGCTTTGCACTCGCCGACGGTCCAGAAATTGAAGATGAGTTTCATTGTTTCGACGCGCTCAACACCCCTGCCGACCACCCAGCTCGCAACGAAAAAGACACCTTCTATTTCGACTCCGGCAAGCTCCTCCGCACCCACACCTCCAGCGTCCAAGTCCGCACCATGGAGAGCCAGACCCCGCCCGTCCGCATCATTTGCCCCGGTTCCGCCTACCGCCGCGACGAGATCGACGCCACCCACCTCTCCGTCTTCAGCCAGCTCGAGGGCCTCTACGTCGGCCCAGACGTCTCCCTCCCCGACCTCAAAGGCACCCTCGAATACTTCCTCCGCGAGCTCTTCGGCACCGCCACCGAGGTCCGCTTCCGCCCCCACTTCTTCCCCTTCACCGAGCCCAGCTTCGAGATCGACGTCAAGCTCACCATCAAAGGCCAGGCCCCCAAGTGGATCGAAATCGCCGGTTGCGGCATGGTCGATCCCGCCGTTTTCGCCGCCATCAACACCTCCCGCAACGACCAAGCCTACGACCCCGAGAAAGTCACCGGCTTCGCCTTCGGCATGGGCCTCGACCGCCTCGCCATGATCCGCTGGGGCATCCGCGACATCCGCCTCCTCATCGAGAACGACACCCGGTTTCTCAAGCAATTTGCATAAGAAGAGATGGGGGATTGGGGATCGTAGATGGAAGATAAGAGATGGAAGATTGGAGATATGGAGTCGGACGCTTTTGGTTATAAGAAGCTGCGGATTTGGATCCTTGCTCGTGAGCTGGTGATCGAGATTCACCGGATGACCTTGGTTTCATTACCGAAACATGAACTCTACGAGGAAGGCAGCCAGATCCGGCGCAGCATGAAATCGGTAAAATCCAACATCGTCGAAGGCTACGGCCGCCGTCGGCATAAGGCAGAATACCTCCGCTTTCTCGACTACTCCTACGGCTCAGCCCTTGAAACTGTCGATCACCTCGAAACTCTATTCGAGACCGAGTCTCTACGCGACGAGCAGCAGTTCCATGCCCTGCACGAGCGCCTAAACCAGCTTTCTAAATCCATCTATCTCTTCACCCGCGGCGTAGAAACCCACCACAACGAAAACCGCTAACCGCAACCTCTTCCTCTTCCTCTTCCTCTTCCTCTTCCTCTTCCTCTTCCTCTTCCTCTTCCTCTTCCTCTTCATCTACCATCTCCTATCCCCAATCTCCTATCCTCTTCCTCTCCTCTTCATCTTCCATCCACGATCCCCAATCTCCGATCTTCTTATCTTCCTCTTCTCCATGAACATCTCTCTCAACTGGCTCGCCACCCACCTCGATCTTTCCGGTAAATCCATCAAGGAAATCGACGATCTCTTCACCTTCGCTGGCGTCGAGGTCGAAGGCATCATTTCCAAAGGAATCGCCTCGGACCGGATCGTCGTCGCCCAGATCATGGAGGCCGTCCAGCATCCGAATGCCGACCGGCTCAAGGTCACCCAGGTCGATTGCGGGGAAGCCACGCTCCGCCAGATCGTCTGCGGCGCGCAGAATTATACGGTCGGCGACAAAGTCCCCTGCGCCCTCCCCGGTGCCGAGTTACCCGGCGGCTTCACCATCGGCGAGACCGTCATGCGCAAGGTCGAGTCCCGTGGCATGCTCTGCGCCGCCGCCGAAATCGGCCTGCCCGCCGGTGAGGACGGCCTACTCATTTTACCGCCGGATTCGGAAATCGGAAAACCCGTGAAACAACTCTTCGATTCCGACACCCTGCTCGAGCTCGAAGTCACCCCGAACCGCCCCGATCTCCTCAGCCACCGCGGCATGGCCCGCGAACTCGCCACCCTCCTCAAGACCCCACTCCTGCCCCTCGACTCAAGGAGTGTGGGCGTCTCGCCCACAAGTCTGATCCAAATCACCGCCCCAGAAGCCTGCCCCCTCTACACCGCCACAAAAATCACCGGAGTCACCATCAAAGACTCCCCGGCATGGCTCAAACAACGCCTCGAATCCATCGGCCTCCGCCCCATCAACAACATCGTGGACGTCACCAACTACGTCCTTCACCAGCTCGGCCAGCCGCTCCACGCCTTCGACGCCGCGAAACTCACCGGAAATATCACCGTCCGCCACGCCGCCGCTGGCGAAAATTTCCTCGCACTCGACGAATCCACCCACGTCCTCACCCCGGACGATCTCCTCATTTCCGACGCATCCGGTGTCGCCCTCGCCCTCGCCGGAGTCATGGGCGGAGCCGAAAGCGGCGTCACGGAAGCCACCACCTCCATCCTGCTAGAGTCCGCCTATTTCACCCCGCAAGGTATCCGCCGCACCTCGCGCCGCACCGCCCTTTCCTCGGATTCCAGCTACCGCTTCGAGCGCGGGATCGATCCCGCCGGAGTTTCCCCTGCCGCCGCCCTCGCCATCCACCTCATCCTCGAACTCGCCGGTGGCACGGCTGGCGAGCTGCAAATCACCGGCACCGCCCCCGTCCTCACCCAGCCCGTCGCGCTCGATCCCCAGAAACTCGACCAACTCATGGGCGGTTCCATTTCGCTCCCAGACGCCGAGGAAATCCTCACCCGCCTTGGCCTCACCAAACTCGCGGACGGCACCTGGCAAGTCCCGTCTTTCCGCGCAGATCTCCAACGCCACATCGACCTCGTCGAGGAAATCGCCCGCGTCCATGGCCTTGAAAACGTGCCTTCGCGTTTCCTCGGTACCTTCGTCCCCGCCAGCTCGGTCGATGCCGCCTACGATGCCGACATGGTCCTCCGCCGCCGCCTCGCCGCCCTCGGCCTCCACGAGTGCCAGACCATCAAGCTCATTTCCGACGCCCAAGTTTCCGATGCCCTGCCACTGCGTCCTTTGCAAGATGGCGACACCATTCGGGTCAAGCTCCCGCTCAGCGAGGACCACGCCGTCATGCGCCCCAGCATCGTCCCCGGCCTCATCGCCTCCGCGGCCAGAAACATCCGCCAGCAAGCGAAATCCCTGCGCTTTTTCGAGCTAGGCCGCGTCTTCCGCAACGCGGGCGGCGGCAAAGCCAAGGACCAAGAAAGCGAAACCCTCGCCCTCTTACTCTCCGGTGATGTTGCTCCCGATGGCTGGTGTCCTCGAGATAGAATTACGATACAAGCATCGGACGGGGGAATTAGAACTCGGGTGCGTCAGCTCAATCTCTACGATCTCAAAGGCATCCTTTCTGCCCTGCTCGGCGACCGGAAAATCACCTTCGCCCCCAAGGACCGCCCCGGCTTCGTCCTCGCCAGCGACATCAAGGTCGGGGACCAAACCGTCGGCATTTTCGCCCGCCTCACCCCGGCCCGCGAACGCGAGTTAGATTTCACCGCCCCCGCCTTCGTCGCCGAGTTAGATTTAGGAAAACTCCGCAAGCTCATCACCGCCAGCCACCCTGCCGAGGACCTGCCGCAGTTCCCAGGCTCCACCCGCGACGCCGCCATGGAACTCCCACTCACCACCGCGAACGCCCAGATCGAGGCCGTCATCGCCAAGCTCGCCGAGCCGTTGTTAGTTTCCTCCGAGTGCTTCGACGTCTTCACCGACCCCACCGGCCAGAAGCTCCCCGCCGACAGCAAGTCCCTCGCCTACCGCTTCCATTACCGTGCAGATGGACGCACTCTAACTTCCGACGAGGTGGACGCCACTCACAAAGTTGTTCTCGAAGCGCTGACAAAAGGTCTCGGCTTAAAATTCAGATGAGATCGAGAGCAGGCTTGCCCTGCCAGACTTGTGCACTTAGTTTCACGCCGTTGTGAGTGCTGAAAAAAAGTCATCCCAAGGTCCACTGAAGCCAGCTCCGCAGGGTGCGACGGCTCGTCAGGGGATTCGCTTACGACCTTCTTCGAGCGACTATGCGACCTTTGTGCGGACCACAGCGCTTGCCATGGGCAAGGCCGTGACGAACGTATCCACGCGCAAACCGGACAATTACTTGCTCTCGCTGCTGAACTTGGGCTCCTGAAGAAGCCGGAGATTGCTTGGTCGGATTTCTTAGCGGCACGCTGTGAAGACCGGATTGGCAGTGAGCATGTGGTCGAACTCGATCCCCAGTCTGGGCTCGTGGCCAAGACCACCCAACCGCCGGGTTTCGGGCTGATTCCCAGTCTCAGAAAGCTGCCTATCGTGGAAAGCCTCCGGAGTCCCACACCGAACGCCTTCAAACAAGTGATCGAGTTTTTTCCGGCAACACCGCTTGAATATCTCGCTCGGTGGTCGGCCAGTAACGACGTGTTTGGAGACGATGTCCAGTTCGTGACCGTAATCCAATGGCAAGACGGAGTCGTATCGATGGGAATCACGCAACCTCAATATCACGGCGCTCCGGCGGAACCACGCGAGATCGAGGACTACTTCAAGCGGGAGGGTTGGAGTCTTTTAAACGACCCGTCAGGCCACACGGTATTCTACAACTACGCCTTCCAGATCATGGCGATCGATGCTGAAAAACGAAATTGCTATATCACCGAATACGGCCTGCAGCCGTTCGACGTCATCTTGTGCGTGCCGGATGCGGATATGGAAAGATTTCTCAAAATTTACCCGGAATAGTTTGGCCTCCGCAGAAAAGCTTGTGCGACTTGAGTCTGAGGCGAGCTAGAGACTCTTATCGTCCGTCTCATTGCCTAAAATGGACTCGTTTCCTCCGGGCACGGCTGTGGCGGACCGATCGTGGAAATTCTCAAAAAATTTGTCCGGCTCGGTGGCTGGCGTGACACTCTCCTTCAGAAAATGGAGAAGCCCGCTGCCTCAGATCCCGAACTACTCGACGAGTGGTTGGGGCAGCAACGTGAAGCGGCGTTTCATGCACTTGTCGCCCGCTACGCAGGATTGGTTTACGCCACGGCGAAAAGGAGTTGCGGCGATGACTCACTCGCTGCGGAAGCTTCACAGCTCACATTCATCACCCTCGCCCAAAAGGCTCGGTCGCTCACCTCTTGCGCTTCCCTCGGCGGCTGGCTGCATGCCACGGCCATCATGCAGGCCAAGAATTTACTCCGTAAATCTCAGCGCGAAACTCGCAAACGTTTACACCTGCAAGCTGCCATGGAAACAGAATCCCGCCCACACCACGCTGACTCATGGCAGGAAATGCAGCCGGTGCTGGAGGGTGCCCTCGCCGCACTTTCCGCCAAAGATCGCGAAGCACTCATCCTGCGTTTCTACCGCTCCCTCACC
>JAYUHS010000046.1:0-6206 GCA_043766715.1 Luteolibacter sp. | reverse complement strand
CACTCTTGAAGCGGGTTGCTAGCATGGACCGGTAACCGGTCACACCCCCACCGAACCCGGCCATGAAGCCGCTCAATCTCATCGCCCTGCTGCTCTTCCTCGGAGGAGCCGTCTGGGCATTCACTCAGAGTGACCGCGCCGTCCGCGATGTCCAAGAGGTCTATTTTTCCGCGATGGCTCCGTTTATCAAATCCGGATCGAAAATAGAGACCCGAGCCCGGTCATTTCTGACTGAAGCCAAGCACTCGAAAGCGCTCGAAGTGGAGGTAGAAATCATCCGCTCCGAGCTCGGTGCGTTGCGGGTGAAAAACTCCCTCTACCGCGATCTCGAACGCGAAAATGGCCAGCTCCGGCACGCCTTGGATTTTAAGAAAACCACGAATTTCAACGTCGTCGCTGCCAAGGTGATCCGCCGCCACCCGACGACATGGTGGCAGACGGTGGACATCGATGCCGGCGAGGAGCGCGGCATCGGCACCCAGCTCGCCGTGCTTTCAAATGAAGGCCTCGTCGGGAAAATCGACCGGATTTACAAGGACCAGAATCGCTCATCTGTGCTGCTCCTCACCGACGAGAAATGCCAAGTTTCCGCCCGGGTCGAAGGTTCGCCAGAAGTCGGCATCCTCAGCGGCCAGCGCGGTCGTTTCGATGGGAATCCCCTGCTCCGCCTGCGTTTTCTGTCCACGGACGCCGCGCTGCGCCAAGGCCAAAAAGTTTTCACCACCGGCCGGGGAGGCATCTTCCAGGCAAACATTTTACTTGGAACCATCGATTCCGTCGAAAAAGGCGCGCTGGATTCCGAAGCTCTCGTCCGGCCCTCGGTGAACTTCGCGGATCTAGGCACGGTTTTTGTCGTGCTCTCTGCCGATACTCCCTGACCCGTCCGTGATCCGTTACTCGTTCATCACCATCCTGTTACTACTGGCGTCCTTCGTGATCCAGCAGTTCTTACCGGCGTTTACGGGCATTCACCATTCGCGGATCTTGCTGGTGCAGTTGGTGTTTCTTTGCGCGGCGGTCACTGTGGGCCAGCCGACGATGTTGTTGCTGGCGTTCATCGGCGGATTTTTCTGGGACGCCCATTGCTGGCTCGGCCCGCACGGTGGGGATCCGGAAGTTTACACCCAGCAAGTCGAATCGCTGCGTTTCGGCTACTCGATTTTCCTGTTTGCCGCCATGGGCTTCCTGATGCAGGGGATTCAGCCGCTTTTCAAACAGGGAAAATGGCAGTTCTCCGCGTTGTTGTCCGGCATCGCGATCTTTCTCTATCTCGCTGCCGAGTATGCCATCATCAACTTCGTCCGCGGAGAATTCGTCCTCTCGAAGGCCACGGTCATGCAGATGCTGTTCACCTCGCTGCTGACGATGCTGTTTTCACCACTCATTTTCTGGTTGCTGTTCCGCATCGCAAGGGCTTGCGACCACTCGATCAATCCCGAAGCTGGCCGCAAACGCCGCCGCGCTTACTGACCCATGGAACCCAGCTACCGATTCCGGCTTTATTTGCTGACAGCCCTCGTGCTCGTCGGCTTCGGGGCATTGTTGTCACGGCTGCATGAGTTCCAAATCGTCCGCCGCGACGAGTTCCTGCAACTGGTGCCCGGGAACCGCACCGTCACCGTCCGCGAACCCGGCATCCGTGGGGAAATCACCGACAGAAATGGCGTCACCCTCGCCCGAAATATCCGCAACTACGAGGTTTCCTTCAATCTCGATGAAATCCGCCAAGCCTACCTCACTCAGCATCTGGACGATCCTCACTTCGACCGACTGACCACGGAAAAAGGCTTTCCTCGCAAAAAGACGGAAAAGGACATCGATACCATCGTCAAGGAAAGCACGCTCAGTGTGCTCGCAGACCCCAAGCTCAATCTCTTCAAGCCGTATAAGGCTAGCGATCTTCGCACTCATTTCCTCACTCACGGCGGCCTCGTCCCATTCAGTTACCGCTCCGATCTCACCTATGAAGATTTCGCAAAATTTGCAGAGCACAATCTCGACCTGCCCGGCGTCTATCTGAGTCTCCGCCCGCAGCGGCAATATCCCTACGGTGCCCTTGCCAGCCATGTGCTCGGCTACATGAAAAAATGGGAAAAAGGCGACGTCCCGGAAAGCGCGATGCGGAAATTTAACCACTACATCGGCGACGACAAGGGCATCGCCGGGGTGGAGGCGACCATGGACCCATTTCTGCAAGGTCCGGAAGGTCAGAAAGCCGTCGTCAAAGATGAAAAAGGCCGCACCATCCGCATGTCGGACTACACCAAGCCCGGCAGCGGCGCAAAGGTCCGGCTCGCGATTGATGCTCCGGTTCAGTATCTTCTGGAGAACACCCTGCGCTACGCCGGTCGGGCGGCGGGCGTCATCATGGACGTGAATACCGGCGAGGTCCTCGCCATGGCATCGATTCCGGACATGGACCCGAATGATTTTTTTCCCACCATCTCACAGACGAATTTCGACGGCTACAATCACAACAAACTCGCCCCCCTCACCAACCGCGCGATTTCACAATTCCCGCCCGGATCGACGATGAAGATCCCCATCGCCATCTCCGCCGCACTCGTCGGAAAAACCAATAATCACTACTCCTGCAACGGTTACGTCACTTATGGTAACGCCCAAGTGAAATGCTGGATCTTCCGCCAACACGGCGGCACTCACGGCGGCCAGGGCATCGCCGACGCCATCCAGCATTCTTGTAATCCGTATTTCAACATCCTCGCAAACTCCATCGGCAAGGACGCGCTCATCGAAGGTTGCTCCATGGTCAACATCGGCAAGCGCACCGGCATCGAGCTGCCTTCGGAAAATCCCGGCATGTTGACCGGTAGCCGGGCTTGGCGCTCGACGTATCCCAAGGAAGCCTTTTCCCCGCACGCCGTCGCCATGCTTTCCATCGGCCAAGGAAACGCGATGGCCACCCCACTCCAAGTTTGCTCGGTCGCCGCCTGCGTTGCCAATGGCGGGAAATACTATCAGCCGCGACTGGTCAAGGAGGCCATTTCTGAAGACGGCAAAGTGCTCGTCGCCGACAAGCCGAAACTCCAAGTGGACCTGATCCAAGCAGGCATCAAGCCCGCCGATTTCGAACTCATCCGCAAGGGCATGCGGATGTCCACCAACGAACGCGGCGGCACTTCCGGTAAGGTCAAGCTGCCGACCATCGTCGCCGCCTCCAAGAGCGGCACCGCCCAAGTCACCGAGTTCGGAAAACTTTCCAACACCTCGTGGATCATGAGTTTCGCGCCCTATGAAAACCCAAAATACGCCATCTGCATCATGGTCCAAAATGGCCAATCCGGTGGCGCCGTTTGTGGGCCGTTAGTCAACCTCGTCTATCGCGGACTTTTCGCCCGCGACCTCAAAGGCATCCGGCTGCCGCTGGAACCTCAGACCAAGGTTCCCGGCTCCATCGGGGAAAACATCAAGTCCATCGAGATTAAGCCCGAAGCCATCGCCGCTGTCGAAGCCGGAGATACCAATCCCGCACCGGAGGCCATCACCGCCGCCGCCACCCAAGTCATTTCCGAGGCAGACGCCGACACCGGCGAGACCGGCGAAGAGTCCGGCGACGCTCCACAAGTGGACCAATCCCAGCCCTCCACCGACGCCACTCCCATCCCCACCGTCACTCCCGCCGCCGATGCGGAAGGCTCGGTGATCCCAAGAGCCGTCCCCGTCGAGGACAACTAATTTACCTAGAAACTAACAAACCTAACCCCCTTATCACTATTAACATGATCCAACACATCAAGCGACTCCTCGGCATCGGCAAGCCCGACCCATCGAGGGGTAACAGCATCGTCGTCAACGTCGAAAAACTCGAACGCCGCGTCGCCCTCGTCGAGGACGGCGTCCTCGAAGAATACACCGTCGAACGCGAAGGCGACCAAAACATCGTCGGCGGCATCTTCAAAGGACGGGTGAAAAACATCGAAGGCGGACTCAAGGCGATGTTCGTGGACATCGGGCTCGACAAGAATGCCTTCCTCCACTTCTGGGACGCCATCCCCGCCGCACTCGACGGCGGGCTGGAAGAAATCCAGCGCGAAGGCAAAAAGAAGCAGGTGAAAAAAATCACCTCCAAGGACATCCCCGACATCTATCCGATCGGTTCGGAAATCGTCATCCAAGTTTCCAAAGGCCCCATCGGCACCAAGGGTCCGCGGGTCACCACGAATATCTCGATGGCTGGACGCTACCTCGTCCTCATGCCCTACACCGAGCAATTCGGTATTTCCCGCAAGATCGAGGACCCCAAGGAACGTGCCCGCCTGCGGAAAATCGTCCAGAAACTCGCCGTGCCAGAAGGCATGGGTATCATCATGCGGACCGTCGCCCAAGGCACCCGCGCCCGCCATTTCGTCCGGGATCTCCACATGCTGCTAGAGCAATGGGACGAGATCGAAGCCCGCCGTGCGAACAACCCCGCCCCGGCCTGCATCTTCCAAGAACCTGGCCTCATCGAGCGCACTGCTAGAGATTTCCTCACCGACGAGATTGATCAAGTGATGTGCGACGACGCCGAGACCACGGAAATGATCCGCAACATCGCGGGGAAAATTTCCCGCCGTGCCAAACGCCGCGTCCACTACATGCCCACGACGACTCAGCCGATCTTCGAGCGGGTCAACATCCAGAAGCAAATCGACGAGGCATTTTCCCGCCAAGTCTGGCTCAAATGCGGCGGCTACATCGTCATCGACGAAACCGAGGCGCTCATCGCCATCGACGTCAACACCGGCCGGAACCGTGGCTCGAAGGACGTGGATAAGATGATCCTCGAAACCAACGTCGAGGCCGCCGTCGAAGTCGCCCGCCAGCTCCGCCTGCGGAATATCGGCGGACTGGTCGTCATCGACCTCATCGACATGCGCCATCGCAAGGACCAGCAGACGGTTTACAAAGCGATCAAGGAGCGCCTGAAAAAGGACAAGGCCAAGACCCAAGTCCTGCAAATTTCCCCGGTCGGTCTGATGGAAATGACCCGTCAGCGACTCAACGAATCGCTGCGCGACTCGATGTATGAGCCATGTCCGTATTGCCAAGGCCGTGCCCGCGTCAAGACGCCGATGACGATGTCCGTCGAGATCCAGCGCCGCCTCAACACCGTGATTCAAAAGCACCGCGACGCCGTCGGCGACCTCATCGTCATCGTGAACAGCGACGTCATCAACCGCTTCAAAAGCGAAGACGCCAAGCTGCTAGGCGAGCTCGAACGCTCACACTCCGGCCGCCTCATTTTCCGCTCGGACCCGACGATGAACCGCGAGCGCTTCGTCATCATCGACGCCGCGACCGAGAAGACCATCGAGCAAGCCTGATCGAATAATCCCACTCTCACCCAAGGCCGATTCCCCTCTCAAGGGAATCGGCTTTTCCACTCATCTCCACTCCATGTCACGTAAATCGAAGATCATCATCACTCTAGGCCCGGCCACCGAATCCGAGGAAATGATCGGCAAGCTCATCGACGGCGGCACCAACGTCTTCCGGCTGAACATGAGCCACGCCAAGCACGAATGGGCGGCGCAAATGACCCAGCAGGTCCGCAGCCAAGCCGCCTCACGAGGAGCGAACATCGCCGTATTATTCGACCTCACCGGCCCCTCAATCCGCACCGGCGATTTAGAAAAACCTTATGATCTGCTAGAAGGCGACACCGTCGAGTTCCGCAAATCTGGCGTAGAGCCGACCGTGCCACTTTCCACCACCGTCAACTATGACGGACTGATGGCCGACGTTTCCGTGGGGAATACCCTCGTCGTGGACAACGGTGCGTTGCTGATGCGCATCGACCTCGTCGAGGCCGAGCGCGTCCTCTGTTATGTGAAAACTCCTGGGAAACTCGGCTCACGCCGCCACATCAATTTACCCGGCGTCCGCTTAAATTTACCCGCGCTAACGGAAAAGGACCACAAGGACCTCGCCCTCGCCGTGGAGTGCGAGGCGGACTACATCGCCGGCTCATTCGTCAGAGATGCCGCCCATGTCCACGAACTCCGCGCGGCGATGGAAGCCCTCGAAGGCGAAGCACAAATCGTCGCGAAGATCGAGGACCAAGAAGCCATCCGTAACATCGACGCCATCATCGGCGCCGCAGATGTCATCATGGTCGCCCGCGGTGATCTCGGCACAGAGGTGGAATTTGAGGAACTCCCTATCCTCCAGCGCCGCATCGTCAAGCGCTGTCACGAGCTTGG